>PPDG01000317.1 GCA_002899795.1 Desulfobacteraceae bacterium
ACGGATATGGCCGCCCTTCCTGGCGTCCTCGGGTGTCGGCTCCTGCGACGTACCGTTCAGGTACGCCTCGGAACCAACACCCTGCGGTTGCCAGGTGGCACGCCCATCTTCGTAGTCTCGCGACAGCAATTCATGAAATGTCCGGGCTAACAATAACAAACAGGGGAACAAATGAACGAAAAGCATATCGCCAAGATCGCTGAGGAACTCAAACTTGGGACACAACAGGTCCTGGCTACGTCAGCTCTGCTCGAGGAAGGGGCCACAATCCCCTTTGTTGCCCGCTACAGAAAGGAGGCCACCGGTTCGCTGGATGAGGTAGCTTTAAGAACCATCCGTGACCGACTCCACCAGTTGCAGGAGTTGGACAAGCGGAGAGAGGCGATAGTGAAATCTCTGGACGAGCGGGAGCTTCTTACTGTTGAGCTGAGAGATAACATTCTGTCGGCTGAGACCCTTGCGGTCTTAGAGGATATATATCTGCCATATCGCCCCAAACGGCGCACGCGGGCAACTGTTGCCAGAGAGAAAGGGCTGGAGCCTTTGGCCCAGAAGATTTTTGCCCAAGAGGAGACCACAGATCCAAACCAAGAGGCTGAAGCCTTTCTTAATGCCGACAAGGGAGTGGAGGTGGTTGAGGACGCCCTTGCCGGCGCACGAGACATTGTCGCGGAGTGGGTAAATGAAGATCAAGAGGCCAGAGCGAAAATGCGAGCATTATATACTCACAAGGCAATCTTTCACGCCAAGGTAGTTGCGGGCAAGGAGACTGAAGGAAGAAAGTACAGGGACTATTTTGATTGGCAAGAGGTTGCGGCAAAGGCTCCGTCTCACAGAATTCTGGCCATGCGTCGAGGAGAAAAAGAGAGTTTTTTGACTGTTCGTGTACATCCTCCTGAGGATGAAGCTTTGGCTCTTCTGGAGACTTTGTTTGTTAGGGGAGATTGCGCTGCCGCCCTGCAGGTCAAAGCGGCTGTGCGCGACAGTTACAAACGGCTCCTCTCCCCGTCTATGGAAACGGAGATCCGTTTAGCCAGCAAAGAGCGTGCAGATGCGGAGGCGATCAATGTCTTTGCCGACAACCTTCGACAACTTCTGCTCGCTCCACCTCTCGGCCAGAAAAATATTCTGGCCATAGATCCTGGCTACCGCACAGGCTGCAAAGTGGTTTGCCAGGATCGCCAGGGGAAACTCCTGCATACCAAAACTGTCTATCCCTTCACATCGGAGAAGAGCAAACGGGAGACATTGGCTACGCTCGGTGAATTGTGTAAACGTTACCAGGTGGAGGCCATAGCCGTGGGGAACGGTACAGGTGGGCGTGAACTGGAGGCTCTGGTCAAAACCCTGGATCTTCCTGACAACATTCCGCTAGTAATGGTCGACGAGAGCGGCGCTTCCGTTTATTCCGCTTCAGCAGCGGCCAGGGCAGAGTTTCCAGACCTCGATGTGACGGTTCGTGGTGCAGTTTCCATTGGCAGGAGGCTCATGGATCCACTCGCCGAACTCGTGAAAATCGACCCCAAATCAATTGGGGTGGGACAATACCAACACGACGTGGACCAGCAGGCTTTGAAAAAAAGCCTGGATGACGTAGTGACCAGCTGTGTCAATGGCGTCGGGGTTGAAGTCAATACCGCAAGTGAGCAGTTACTCACTTACGTTTCCGGACTCGGACCACAGCTGGCGAAGAACATCTTCAACTACCGCAATGAGCACGGCCCGTTTCTGTGCAGGGAGGACCTAAAAAAAGTACCCCGGCTGGGTCCCAAGGCCTTCCAGCAGGCAGCGGGATTCTTGCGCATCAGAAATGGCAAGAATCCCCTCGATGCCAGCGCTGTTCACCCTGAATCCTACTCCATTGTCAAGGCCATGGCCGGCGATCTAGGCTGCTCAGTGGAGGAACTGGTGGATGATGAAGAGGTAAGGCAGAAGATTGATCTGTCAACCTATGTGACGGAAAAGGTAGGAATGCCCACTCTCACTGACATTGTCGCCGAGCTTGCCAAACCTGGCCGTGATCCGCGTCAAGAGTTCGAGGTCTTTGCCTTTGCCGAGGAAGTGCAGACCATAGATGATTTGCGACCTGGCATGAAGTTACCAGGGATCATCACCAACGTCACGGCCTTTGGAGCTTTCGTGGACATAGGTGTCAAACAGGATGGCTTGGTTCACGTGAGCCAACTGGCGGACCGTTTCGTCAGAAACCCTCGTGAGGTGGTCAAGGTTCAGCAACGAGTAACGGTCACAATCCTGGATGTCGATCTGGAAAGGAACAGAATCTCTCTTTCCATGAAAGAGAATCCTGGGCGGTCTCCCAAAAGGAAAGAGAAGGGGTCTAAGCGAGGAAGCAACGGCAAGGAGAAGAGGAGACCAGAGACCACGGGGCCCACCCCTTTCAATGCCCCATTTGCCCGTGCTCTCAAGAAAAAGTCTGGAGATTAGTGGTCATCCTCAAGGCCTGACTGGATTGAGCCCGGATAATTCATGAATTGGTGTTGCGAGACTGTGAAGATGAACGTGCCGCCGGGCAACCGCAGGGGCTTGAATCCGAGGCGTACTTGAACAGTACGTCGCAGGGTTCGAGGCCCGAGGACGTCCGGAAGGGCGTTCATATCCACAGGCGGAGTAGTCAATTCATAAATTATCCGGGCTAGCTCGTACCGATAACTGACTCATGCATTGTTCTGCGTATCCGTGTATACCACACATGAGCAGTCAATTTACGATATTCCTCTCCACCCTCGCATAAACAGAACAATAGCTGACCGTGACATTTGGAGCATTGCTCGACACCACAACCGAGGTGATGAAAGCCACCCATTCCAACCAAACATTCCGGGCAATTGTGGGGTACAAGACTGAGCTGGGTTTCATTTCCAAAGGGGATTTGCTCTTTAAGTCTTTTCATGCACGAATATGCCTTTTCTTTCTCCTGCTCGCAAAGTTCACAGATTGCCACCCTGGCAGCTCCTTTCTTGTGGCCGGCTTATAATGATGGTCAGACCGAACTCAATACCCCTGAGACTAATCTTTACTAATGGATAAGGAGTTCGTCAAACGTGGTTAGCCCTGAAAAATAGGATTTGCCTTCTGGAGTTATACACACGGACTAACTAAACGGCAGGACAGGAAAACCTTGATGCCAACTCTACAACACATGAAAATCAATATACAATTTCAGCCCATATAATAAACTGAGTAATATCTTTATGATAAATGTGTTATTTACAATGTTATTTGTGGGGCTATCCCAAGCTTTTCTGCTATTTTCTTCCATTTTCGCAAAAAATCGTATCTAAGAGCAGCCGAACACGATGTGTGGGAAATTGCCACAACTTTATCGAGAAGAGAGTGACAACGGGAGGCTCACGAATGGACTGACAAGAGTCAAACGCAGACTGGATCCCTTTCACCTGACCATGTAAACATTTTGGCCCAATTTTTTAATGTGACCTTGCGATATTAATGCCTCTAGACCAGGTTCTAATATCTCCAGGGTAAAATCGGTTGATACAAAGAGGTCTCTAAATTCCAGTGCCCCTTCTGGATGAACCCCGGCCCAAGATTGTATCAAAGTCCGGAGTATCTCCTCAGCCTCAGTACCGGAAAACTCACGTCCCGAGTACTCTCTAAAATTTGATGATGTGAGCACCTGGCGATCGTCAGTGGAGAGAAGGTTGAGGGAGTCGGCTTCAACATGATGGCGCAAGAACCGAATGAGAAGCCATTCGAGGGGAATCTTAAGTTTATACAAACCATAATCTTCGAGGAATTCCTTACTCACAGCAAGGGAGGTTGTCCACGCATCAAAAGAGTCTGAGAAATTGACACCCCTCACCGTATGGTCGATGAGGAAGCGGTCAGAGGCCCGCTTGCTGTTTAATTCTTCAATGCTCAGGCTGTATGCCTTGTCAGGCAGTATCAGTAGATTGGGAAAACGCAACATCTTGGTAGCACCCTGGATGAGCAACTAGCTTCTGGTAGAGATCTCTTCCTCGCAACTCCTCCTAAAATTTATTGAGATTACTGGCCGTTATCTTTACGCAAATATAGTGCCAAGTGAAGAATTCGGGACCAAAGGACCCGGCCTAAGGACCAAGTTTTCGATGTTGAATCATTTCCCTGCCTCACTCTTCTCATTCACAGGTTCACCTGAACCACACTGAGGTCCCCGTCAGGAGGCAAGGACCGTTTTCAATTCTCCGTTGATCCAGTACTCTACAAAGTACTGTTTGCATGCAACACATCGATAATAAAAACCCTCTACTCCCCCCTTGATCTCTCCCTTCGTATTCAAAAGGCGGACATTTCCCGCGCCTGCACCACAAAATATGCACTTCTTATCCCCGGTCAAATAATCCCTTCTATAGGTAGAATCTGTCATTGAAGCTTCCTTTTGAGAAACTTGACTAGATTCCTCACGTTGAATTGACCGACCAAAAGAGTAACGTTTGCAGTCAAGTCCGCAAGGCGGCCGTATGCATGGACAACGTCGGCTTTCCCTTCACCTTCTATCTTGTCCATCGCCGCACCTAGCTCATCTCGAATAGACCCAAGCTCGGTTATCAATCCCAATGCCATTTTATTCAGCTTCGCCATCACTGCGCCTTTTGTTAATGATCAACTGTCACTTACTCTCAACAAGGCTCTATCCCCTGACTGACTGCCATTAGATCTTTAATTGTATAATCAGACTTCCAACAGTCAAGGTCTCCCGAGTAAAGGATCCGGGCCCAAAGGGAACGGCTCAAGGCACAGGGCACAAGGAAAAAACGATAAAAGAAAACTTATTCTCTCCTTATGCCTTGCGCCTTACGCCTTGTGCCTTAAACCTCTTCTTTTCGATGCTATGGCTGCACTTTCTCAATTTCTTTTGCTTGTTTCTCCCTCATTCTCAACAGTATTTCAATACTATTTCTGTACGTCTCTATTAATGACTGCACTATCTTCATAGATCTATCTAGTTGTTGTAAGGCTGCGGTATTCTCTATTCCAGAATATGCAACTTGAATGGGTCTCAAACTTGCCGTCGTACTCTCCAAAGAATTCTGCAATTCAATTATCCTGTCATTTATAAACTGCAATTTAAATTTTTCCTTTAAAGCCAGCACTGCTCCTAGTAAATTACCTTCAAAGTAAGCAACAGTTGCAACATATTTTAACTCAGTCACCGCATCAACTATAAAATCCTCCTGTAAAGTGATTTTGCCCTCCCTCTCTTGTACTATTCTTAGCAACTCGTCCTTAATGCTAAATAACTCTTGTGCTCGCTCACCCAACTGTAGTGCTTGAACCACCAAGGCAGCAGTAGTTGCTTTTAATCTCTGTTCTTTTTTCTGGATTGCAGAAAGGGTATTACAAGGAAGGATCATCATGAACAACAGTACTACCAAAACCTTTTTCATTTCATTTCACTCCTTCTTGTTCTTACATGCCTCTCCGCAAACTCCCTTGCAACCGCCTTCTTCACTTCTTTTCCTCGCTTCAGCCCAGGCAGTCAGCGGGAAGTGACGGTAGGTTACAGCAAGCAAAAAGCACGTGCAAGGGGAAAGGTGATACCTGGTAGGCAAAAAAACCCCCACCGACTCTTCCAAGCCGATGGGGGACTAAAAGAGGGAAATGGTATTGGTGAGCCATACGCTCACCTTGCTGACATTTGATGCAAACATGGTGCCAAGGAAGTGTAAAAAGGAGGACTTAATTTCTTTCAAAATGTTTGGCGAGCAGGCTTTTAAGAAGCTGGCGATCATCCGCGGAGATATGTGCAAACTTTACTCCAATACCGAAACCTGAAGTAGATTTATTGGGGGTGGTGACTGTATGCCAGATGACCCTGGCAACAATATTAAGCGATCTGCGGTGGGGGACATCAATTCTCACCCGCAATTTACCTTCCACCTTTGACGGTTCCTGGCAAGAAATATGGGCGCCACTGGTGCTGACGTTCGTGGTTACCCCGGAGATGGCACCACGGGTAGTTTGTATATGTACGGGCCATTTGACCTTGGCTCTGGGTTGGCCGCGACTTTTGATTCCTAAAACCATTTCGAAGTAACTCTCTTTGGCTTGGGTCTGTGATGTAGCCCGGGATGCTATCTATCTATTACCGTTAACCTTCTCCCTCAGTTTCCCCGAACACTTAAACGTTACCACCTTCTTCGCCGGCAGCACCAATGGTTTACCGGTGAGAGGATTCCTGCCCTTTCTCTCTTTTCTCTCACGGACGGAGAATTTTCCAAACCCGCTGATGAGGACATCCTTCCCATCTCCCAGGGTTCCTTTGATGATTTCGAAAAGGCAGTCAACCAGCTCAGCGGATTGTTTCTTGGTGCGGCCCACCCGATTGTGGATCACTTCAGCAATGACTGCTTTGGTTAAGGTCATGGCAGCTGTCCTTCCTCAAAAGCTCTCTCTTACCTCAGGTGCGTCCATGCTCTTTTTCACTGCTCCCACCCTACTAATGTTGCGGGCCAGTGCCATATGAACCTGACCCCCATCCCATTCGGGCCTTTGTCGTCACCACTGACGCAGGCATTTGACCACACCACTTGTGCCCTAACTGTCAACGAATGGTCCGAGTCGGGAATGTTTATGGTCAATGCCACGGTCTCGTCCAGGCCCAAGGGTCTAGCGCAAGAGATAAACGCACCCATCATGCTGAGATTCATGGTTTCCCCCTGAAGTGACCCCTCAGCAGTCATTGCGGACACCGGCCATCTAACCTCCGCTCTGGGATATATTCGCCTATCTTCGCCAATCATCTTCTCTCCCCTCTTTCTTTAGCACTCAACTCTGAGTGGAGCAGAGTGAGGTTGTAACAGGGGATTGGGTAATAAGAATTTGTTATATCCTGTATTTTCAACCCCTTAGAGTTATATTGAAAGCAAAATACATGCCAGGCGGCTGAAATTAAAACAAAAAATCGTAATTTCTCCTTGGTTCCTCCACGCCAATAATCTAGAAAAAGGTGGTATTTTTTTTCCACTTTATGAACTGCATTACCCAAGAATGTGTCAGAATTATTCCTCGGAGAACCGCATAAATAATCGTAAATACAGATAAAATTCAAACTAGTTTGAGTTGGTATGATTTGTGTTAACAACAGTGCTAATAAGCACTACGAACGATCAATAAGTGCATGCGAAATTCTTGACGTGTCCACCTTGGCAGAGAACTCAAATGGGAAATTTGTGGGGATAAATGAGAGTAATTGAGCCTGGTGGGGCGCAAGAGGAACACCGGAGATTTTTCATGCCCACATCCCGGGAAGAACGCCGCAGGGGCGAAAAGCGACGTTCCTGTCAGGATAGACGAAAGTTCGACGACCCTCACTACAGTGGTCCAGAAAGACGAAGTGGAATAGAGCGAAGAAGTGGGCAGGATCGCAGAAAATCTCCAGCCGGGCATTCAATCTGGCTGTGATGCTCAGGCGGGCACAATATAGAAACTGCAAGCGAGATTGACTATGAAGAAAAAGAAAACGAAATCCGGGATTCATTTGTTACTGAAGAAGTATAGAACCCTGTTCAGAATCCCGGAGAACCAGAACCATTACTCTGGAGAAGACTACAGGAATGCAGAAAGGCTGTTCCTGAAACATGCTCTGGAACAGCGCAGGATAGAAATGCAGGATGACCTCTTCAAATAGAACGGTTTGCTTCAATGGAGAGGATAAGCACACATGCGTTCCAGGGTTATGATGGGGCAGTACCATGGAGCGCGCGGCTAACTGTCCCCATTCACGAAATGCCGTAGCTTCCCAGAGTACTTGAAGGTCACGATCTTTCTGGATGACAGAGTGATCGGCTCTCCAGTCTGGGGATTCCTTCCCCTTCTCTCCCTTTTTTCTTTCACCGAGAATTTTCCGAAGCCACTTATGAGGACATCGTCGCCACTTTCCAGTGAATCTTTGATCAATTCGAACAGGGAGTCGACTACCCTGAGCGAATGCTTCCTAGTGTACCCTACCTGGCTGCTAATGACATTTGCAATGTCGGCTTTGGTAAGTGTCATAGCTGGTCCTATCCTTCGTTCTTCCCTGGTTAATTGAATCGAGGCAACCTCTCAGCTTATCTGCTGTTTCTTTCTGACCTTCACTAGGCTGCTTCGGCCACGAACATACTCTTACACTCGGGGCACATCACGCGCTGTCCTACCCTCGCTCTGAGCATAATCCTGGCTCTGCACTTTGGGCACATCCTGATGAGACGGAACATGATGGGGACCTCCTTCCCAAAATCTCCTTTGCTCCTTTGGACCGGCAGCCGAAATCGGCGCCGCTTCCGGCTGAAATTTCACTGCAAAATTCAAGCCATACGTAAATTTTAAGCTGACAGACATCTTTGTGCTAAGCCGGAGAGTCTGCTATTTTGACCAAATATCTTTGAAAGGTTGCTATATGGTGGTATTTTTGGGACTCCTGCTCCCCGCTCCCCGCTTTGATGGGGACAGTCGAGCAGGTATCCGGAAGGGAAACCGTAACGTTGCATACCCACGCCGAGGAAAAACGCGCTAGAGTGCACCAGATGTGGTTGCGCACAGGCTCGGTCAGGACGAAGCGTACTTCACCGTACGTGAGATCCTGGCCGAGGCGAGCACAGCCGCAGATGGGGTGCTATGGCGCGAGCCTAGCGA
>PPDG01000638.1:0-6381 GCA_002899795.1 Desulfobacteraceae bacterium
CCGGCGCCGTTGGCGCCTATTAGGGTCACTATTTCGCCTTGGTTCACATGAAGAGACACGCCCTTCAGGGCGTGGATGTTACCGTAGTAGGTATGGACACTCTTTAGGGTTAACATCTATCAATCCACACGGTTTGCAGAGCACAAGTAAGACTAGGCACTAGTGGGTAAAAGCAAGAAGTCAGGTTTCAGGTGTCAGGAGTTAGAAAGGATATTTCTTTCTTTTTTTCCTGGATTCGGGATTCTGACTCCTCTTTTCTTACTGACGAACGGCCGCCTGCTGCCCAGCGCGAAGCGCAATGCACTTCGCGCTAGAGATCGGAGTAATCTACCTCTTCCCCCAGATAAGCCTCAATCACCAGGGGATCATTCTTTATCTGTTTCGGTTTGCCCTCCGCAATCTTCTCACCAAAATTCATGACCATAATCTCATCAGAAATATCCATTACCAAATTCATGTCGTGTTCAACCAGCACAACTGTAATCCCCTGTTCGAGAATTCGGTGGATCAAAGCCGCCAACCCCTCAGTCTCCCTGGTATTGAGTCCTCCAGCAGGCTCATCCAGCAACAGTATCTTAGGGTCAGTGGCAAGCGCCCGCGCCACCTCAAGTAGCTTTTGTTCCCCCAGTGGCAGATTAGCAGCCAACTCCGTTGCTCTGTTCTCCAGCCCAACGAATGCGAGATGTTGCATCGCGCTTTCCCGGATCTGTCGCTCTTCCCGACGCATCCCTACCAGTCTAAGACCGGTGCTGATAATTCCGGCTCGACTCTGAATGTGCCTTCCCACCATTACATTTTCTAGAACAGTCATGCGACCAAACACTTCAACGTTTTGAAAGGTGCGGGATACGCCCAGGCGAGCGATCTCTCGAGCCTTACACCCTTCAATGGACATGCCATTCAGGGCAATAGCTCCACCATTTGGGGGGAAAACACCGGTGATCACATTGAAAAGCGTGGTCTTCCCTGCCCCATTAGGTCCAATGATCGCTTTGATGATTCCAGGAGACACCTTGAAGCTGAGGCCCTTCAAGGCCTGGACGCCGCCAAAAGACTTTTGCAGGTTCTCTACGTGGAGGAAAAGGGGGGAACTTTCGGTATTCATCTATTTTTCTTATCAGTGGACGGTTTAAAGACTCAGTGCCTCAACCTCGTTTCCAGACACGGGACATGCGTGGTACCAGGTGAACCAGTCCATCGGGTAAAAACATTACAACAGCGAGAAGAATAGCACCATAAACAAGAATATCAAAATCATGGAACACATGAAGCCATTCGTTACCCAGAAAAGTCAGTAGCCACGTGCCGAGCAGTGCTCCCCAGATGTTGTGCATGCCGCCCACCACAACCATCATTACCAATTTTATCGAAAGAAAGAAATCGAAAGAACTAGGGCTCAAGAAACCCACATAGTGAGTGTAGAGACTGCCGGCAACAGAAGCATACACTGCACTCAATACAAAAATCATGACCTTGTACCTTGAGGTTTCAACACCCATGGCATCCGCAGCCAATTCACTGTCGTGCAAAGAGCGCAGGGCTCGACCAATGCGGGAGTGGATCACATTGAGAGAAAAGATTAAGGTCAGCAGCACCAGAAACCACACGAGTATGTAGTAAGAGAGGTCACTGTTGAGGCTAAACCCCAGGATGGATAATCCTGGGATGTCCGAAAATCCAGAAGGCCCGCCGGTAAGGCTCACTTCCTCATTGAAAAAGATGTGGACGATAACCCCAAAACCCAGGGTTGCCATGGCCAAATAGTGTCCTTTCAATTTCAGGGACGGCACCCCCACAATGTAGGCCACCAGCGCTGTAATTCCAACGCCCGCAACCATTGCCAGCCAAGGCGACATGGAGAACTTTGTACAGAGTATTCCCGAAGTATAGGCTCCCAGACCAAAAAAGGCCGCGTGCCCAAGAGAGATCTGACCGGCGTAGCCCATGAGCAAACTGAGGCCCATGTTTATCAGACAGTAGATCCCCACAAATATCATGATGTCCAGATAGTGGCCGATTGCCGACACATTCATGGCCACCACCGGAAACAGGATAAGAAAGAGAGTCAGCCCGAGAAGGGCTTTTCGATTGGATGATTGCATGTCCAACGTGTCAAATTAGGGATTTAGCCGCTCTAGCCGGTAATGAACCGGTCAACCCGCTAAACAGTTTCAAAACTCTTTTATCTTGCTGGCTTCCACATTGCCAAACAAACCACTGGGACGGACATAGAGCACCAAAAGCAGTAAAATAAGCGCCACCGCATCCTTGTAGCCGGAAGACACCAAGCCAGCACACATGGATTCAATAATGCCCAGAAAAATACCAGCCACCACGGCCCCGTAAAAACTCCCCAAGCCACCCAACACCGCGGCGCCAAAACCTTTTAAGGCGAGAAGTGCGCCCCGGTCATACTCCATCAGAGATATGGGGGTAATGACGGCTCCAGCAACTGCACCTATGGCCGCGCTCAGGGCAAAAGAAATTAAGATCATGACGTTAACTCTAATGCCTACCAAGCGGGCTGCCTCCGGATTGTCGGCACACGCCAACATGGCCTTACCATATCGTGTCTTCTTGAAAAAAATGGTCATCAGCACAACCATCACTGCTGTCATAAACAGGACCCAGAGAGTCTGGGTTTGAATGGCAGCTCCGTAGAAGAACAATGGTTTGCTTCCGCTGAAGGGCGGAAAAATATAGGGATCCTTGCCCCAGACGAACATGGCAATCCCTTTAAAAAGGATGGAAACAGCAATGGTGACGATGATCATTGTCAATACTGAGGCATTCTTAAGTGGATTAATGGTAAAGCGCTCCATCAGCGCCCCCACGCCGGTGACCGCCGCAACTGTTAAAACAAAAGCCAATGGGAGTGGTAGTTTCGCGGTAACCGTGAAAAAGACCATGATGAGTCCGCCCAACATGACAAATTCACCCTGGGCGAAGTTGATTATTTCTGTAACGTTATAGATGATATTAAAACCCACGGCCACCATGGCGTAAATGCTTCCCACGGTGACCCCGGTGAAAAGGTACTGAATGAGCTGCCCTGTAAGCGTAATCTTTGTCATGACCAAAAAAATCTCACACCATTATGGAGATCGAAGCGAGCGTCAACAGAAAGCCTCCCCGGGTAGAACCACCGGAGAGGCTTTCATTGCGATAACAACAGTGACAGAATCTACGGAGCTAAGGCCCAATCGCCGTCCTTCACCACCACCATTTCAAATGCCTCTTTGGTGAGTCCATTGTGATCGGTAGGGGAGAAATTGAAAACACCATGTTGACCGATAAAGTTGGTACGGGTTTCGATGTAGTCCCTTATTTTGGCTGAATCCGGTCCTACAGCTTTCAATGCATCGATCACCAGGTTAAGGGCATCCCAGCCATGGCCACCAAACGAAGACAGGGGCTCATTGTACTTCGCCTGGTAGGCCTTATTGTATATCTCAATGACTTTTTTCTGGGGATGGTCAGCCGGGACCAGATCCGGGATATTAACGCGTCCCAGAGGACAGAAAACACCTTCAGCGGCACCAGCTGCCAATTCAATGTTCTGGCGACTACCAAAGCCATGGCTCTGATAGAATGGCATATTCGTCATCCCTAGATCATGCCAGTTCTTCACGGCCAGAACCTGGGTTGGTCCCACGGACCAGTTGACAATGGCCTGAGCGTCTGTGCCGCGAATGCGGGTGAGTTGGGCGGTGATGTCGGTGTCTTTGGGGCCATAGCGCTCGTCGGCCAATATCTCGATACCCACCTCAGGAGCCAATCGCAGCAACTCTTCCCGCCCGCTAGCACCGAATCCTGTGGAAACGCTCATGATGGCAATCTTCTTAATCCCATTCTTCAATAGATAGTCATAAATCTTTTCAACCGCATGGGTATCTGACTGCGGTACCTTGAAGACCCATTTGCGATCCACCACCGGGGTTACAATCTTGTTGCTGGCGGCACAGGAGACCAACGGCACTTTTGCATCGTTCATAACCTTGACCACCGCCAAAGTGTTCCCACTGAGGCTGGGACCGATGATTACAGGCACCTTGTCTTTTTTAAGGAGCCGTTTTACTGCGAGTACGCATTTGGTCTCGTCGCTCTCGTCATCATAGACCACGAGCTCCAGAGGATGTCCATTGATCCCACCGACTTTGTTTATTGCCTCGGCGATCATCACGGCTGTCTTTTTTTCAGGCTCACCCAGGAATGAAGTCCGACCGGTGACTGAAAAAACAGCACCCACCTTGTACGGCTCTTTTTCCTTAGTGCAAGAAAATACCAAAGCAAGTGAGACTATCAATATCAGCGCTATCCATATCGCTCTTCCCTTGATCTTCATAAACCTTCCCTCCTTTTAGATCAAACTATATCCTTCTATATCCTTGTCTCTCACCCCAAAACTCTAATTGAGGTGTCACCTCCTTTCTCCCTTTTGTTGATTTTTGTCAATAGCAAATATTCGGTTCTTGGCACATATGACTCTGAGCTCCAGAAAAAACACCCCTTGCTACAACACCCCAACGAAAAAAGCCGCTTTCTCGTTGCGGCGTTTTTAGTAAAGAAAAAAACCGCAGGCAGTTGAGTCTGCCCACGGCCTTGATTCTATTGGCTGAACAGGGCTAGTGGACAGACCCCTCCCCACTATAATAGTAATAATAGTAGTAGCTCCGGGAGGCTGTCTGTTTGGAAAAGAAGGCCATGAAGTACTCTCGACTCCTTGCCCTTAGGATAAATGATCTTATACCATAGATAATAGCCGTCATTGTGTCAAGAATAAAAGGTGTGTATGCTAGCGAAAACTGGCCGGTTTCTGGTTAGACATAATGCCGAGGCTGACGGTGAAAAAGTACCAATCCAAAGAACTGGGAAAACTCATCGAGTATATTCTCTTTCATCGACCCGACGAATTCGGTCTATTTTTGGACGATGATGACTCGCTCCCCATCAAAGAACTCATGTGGGCCCTTCATGAGGAAACTGGATGGAAGCATATCCGTCTTGGCCATCTAAAGGAATTAGCTTATTCCGGTCTTGAGCTTGCCTTTACCCTTGAAGAGACACAGATACGGCCCAAACGTGAGGTCAGCAAGACAGCTTCAGATACCCTGCCACCACGACTGCTCTTCATTGGGGCAAGACGCAAGGCTTACCCTGTGATCCTGAAACACGGACTCAGGCCCGGAAGTCGTCTTTACGTGCCATTGGCAACCACAGAAGAAATGGCTTTGCGTATAGGTAAACGGCGTGACCCCAAGCCAATTCTTTTGACCGTGCATGCGGCTCAGGCCCACGATAGTGGCCACCCGTTCTTCACATGCGGTGATTTACTCTATCTGGTGAAGACTCTACCTGCCCCCTTCCTCAGTGGGCCACCTCTGCGGGAGCCCCCACCATCCCGCAAAATCCCCAAGAAAGAACCTCCCAAACCGCTTAAACCTGAGGTCCCCGAGATGACTGGCTCTTTTTTGCTGGATCCCGAAAGGGACCCTGACCCAATGAGAAGGCAGCGGAGAAAACGGGAGAAAGAGCAAAAACGCCAGAGAACCAAGGAAAGACGTGATAAGAAGCGACGCCGGTCGTAGGGCATAGGGCATGGAGCATGGGGCATAGGGAAATAATTTCGAATTGCGAACTGCGAATTTCGAATTGCAGCTTGACTTAAATCTAAATCAAGTTTTTAGCTGAAAGCTGATGGCTGAAGGCTGAGAGCCAACAAAAAAAGCGGGGCCGAAGCCCCGCTGGAAAACTCCCACGAACTGAACCAGCTCCACCCACAGAACTCGCTTTCGTTGCTAATAACCTACTTGCGAAGGGAAGCGGTAGCCAACGCTTGCGGCCGACAGGTATATGCGACCGCAGCCGGAGAGCCCATGGGAGTTACTTGTAGTCTACAACCCGCCAATCAAGGGCGTCAAGTATTTGTTTGCAGATCATTCTAATTCTCGCAAAGAAATTCGAAATCCGAATATCGAAATCCGAAACAAATTCTAATGACCAAAATCGAAATGACCAAAACACTGACTCGTTTTGAACATTAGAAAATTTGAATTTCGGATTTGTTTCGTGCTTCGTGCTTCGGATTTCGGATTTCATAATTTTTGATTGCTTTGCCTTAAAATCGCTCTAGATTAGGCGTCCCCGTCATTTTCGCTCTGATATGGCTTCAACTCCGCCACCGTGGCTCCCCAGCCGCCAGATTTCCGAGGAGCATCATAAAAGGAAACTACACGTTGATCGCGTGCCAAAAAACTCCGTACATGACGGCGGAGGGTGCCGGTACCTTTCCCGTGGATGATATTGACGAGGTTAATCTTAGCCTGCTGAGACAGGTGGATGAACTCGTCTAGAAGCGAGGAGACATCCTTGGGTGAAAAG
>PPDG01000638.1:6411-8620 GCA_002899795.1 Desulfobacteraceae bacterium
AAAAAAAAAACACACTTTGGGAAGCGCCTTCCCCATGTCCGCTGCTAATTTTCGAATCTGGATGATAGACGGTTTCATCACATGCTGGACAGTGAAAACTGGCTCGCCGACGACCTTGTATTGTATGACCACAAAACGGACAGGGCCCCCCCATATTCTCAAAGCTCTCCAAAGGATTATCCAAAACAAACCAAAGCCCGACCAACAGGAGAAAAATCCCAATACCTTTACTTTTACCACTCAATAAGAGGAATCCCCCTGCACTGAGGCAGACCAGTAGCAGAAACCATCGACAAACTTGCAAAATGCGCCGGTTGGTAATCTCCATTACTCCGTTCTCATTGTAGATCGTAGAAATCTTTCAAAGCGCAAGATCGCGGCTGAAAGCCGCTCCCACAGGATAATCTCTGACCTCTTTGACTAATTTTCTAATTTTCTAATTCTCTAATAAACCTATCCTGTGCTCCCCACTGAAGGCATTACTTGTAATTCTTAGACCTGAAACGTAGAATGGACTCCGAGAAGCTGGCTGGCGTAAGGCCCAGCAATGCTAAAGCATTGCTACATCACCGTGCTAATATAACCTACCAACAGGCGACTCAGGACGAGAGCGTCGCCGGCTGGTTCGAGCTTTCTACCGTCAGGAGTTGATTTGGTCCGCCTGAGATCTCTGGGTAACTCTAGCTGCATTCCTTGAGCCGGTGGGAGATTGACTATATTATTAGGATTTTGGCCCCTTATTTCCGGGGGAATGCTCTCCGGATTAAAAATCCACTCATAGTGGCAAAGAGCTGCCTGGGCGACTTCGACGAATTGGTGCACCATGGCTTGGTGCAACCCGCCCACATAGGCGCATCTCTCATTGCGACCATGACCATGGATCGAAATGGCCATATTGACATGATTGAGGAATTGCATGACAAGAGGACGGTCTTCAAGTTTCATGCGGTGGCTTGGTCGGTGCAAGGAAAGATTACCCGTGGGCAGCCGACCAGCGTACACGTAGAGGCTGGCCCCGCTGTGATAGGCTACGAAACGCGCTATCTCCTCAGTACCTGGTTCGATGCCTCCCCCGTGCATGGCCACCAGACCCAAGGAGCTCCCCAGGTGAAGATGTTCACTGGTGTCGCTAATTCCAGCCATAAGGATCAGCTCCTGCAGCGTTTTCAGCTCATGAATAACCAGTTTCAGCACTATAGCAGAGAAGGAAAAGCGATCAAACTGGAATCCGTTTGTTGGTCTCAATGCGGAATCATGTTTCGTTTAGATCAACTGTTGGATAATCCCACTCTGCGGCTCACCTCCACGGTCAATAATGAGCACAAGAAATATTAATGTATACTCTCAATAAAAAGATATAATTTATTGTAATCTCAATTTAATAGAAATATATGAAAAAGATAACTTATCGATCCAGATCAGTCCGACGTACTCCAAAACGCGGCCGCCCGAAAAGGGGTAGAATTCAACAGCATCCGCCCCGATTTCGACCTCAAGCCTCCCGCCAGCTCAAGCCATTGCTCGAGCGAATCGGCGTCCCCAAAGCTGCCCCCTTTGTTCCCGACCCCTTCCAACGAGAGGCCGTGCTCGCTATCGACAAGAGTGACGTACTCGTTACCGCCGCAACCGGATCGGGCAAGACCTGGATTGCCCTCAAGGCTATGGAGAAGTTGCTGGCCAACAAGGGGCGAAGCTGGTACGCCTCTCCCCTCAAAGCGCTGTCCAATTCCAAGTATACCGAGTTCAGCCAGCACTTTGGTGCAGAAAATGTGGGGATTCTCACCGGAGATCGCAAGGAGAATCATCAGGCACCAATTATCGTGGGTACCACCGAAATCCTCCGCAACCAGCTCTACGATGCCATGTATCGGGGAGAGGACCTTGGGGTCGAACTAGTCATTCTCGATGAAGCCCATTACCTGGGAGACGAGGATCGTGGTGTAGTCTGGGAAGAAGTAATGATTTATCTCCCGGCTCGAACACGTTTGTTACTTCTATCTGCTACCATTTCCAATGCGGCTGAAATTGCCGGTTGGCTGGAATGGCTTCGACAGGTGGATTGTCAAATCGTGACCGCGCACAAACGTCCCGTCCCCATTCATCCGCTTTTCATGTTTCCCAGCGGCGAAGTGACTCCCCTTGGCCAACGGCGAGAAATGACCGGTAAAGTTCGCCATTTTCTTCGAAACAGCCCTCGAGCCGGTCTGAC
>PPDG01000198.1 GCA_002899795.1 Desulfobacteraceae bacterium
AACAGCCAGGATAATCCACTGAGGGCGGTGGACTATCGCCTGGAGTATTTCTCGCTTAGACAGGCTAGTAAGGAAGCTTTCTGACATGGATGTAGATTTATAGAGTTATTGTTTCACTACGCCGGAGAATTTAACAAACCTTCTCCAGACTTTATAGAAGGAAAAAAGGAGAAGTCAGAGGTCAGAATTTTCAAATTCGCAATTCGCAATCCGCAATTCGAAATCGCCTCCCTATGCTCTATGCCCTATGCCTTGAGCCTCTCCCAAAAAAC
The DNA here is from genome assembly GCA_002899795.1 of Desulfobacteraceae bacterium. Lineage (GTDB taxonomy): Bacteria > Desulfobacterota > Syntrophobacteria > BM002 > BM002 > BM002. The sequence continues at coordinate 273 of PPDG01000198.1, forward strand.
CCCCAACCGTACATGCGTACAGCTGGGGGTCATGACCAACAAAGTGACCCTCTATGTTACTCTCACCTTATAGACCTGGTTGGAGTCGGGGTCGATAACGTGCACGGCGCAAGCAATACACGGATCGAAGCTGTGCACTGTCCGCAAGATTTCCAGTGGCCGCTTTGGATCGGCAACGGGAGTACCGATAAGCGCCTCCTCTACCGGCCCCATAGTTCCTTTGGCATCGCGCGGCCCAAGGTTCCAGGTGGAGGGTACCACGTACTGGTATTTTTTGATTTTGCCTTTCTCGATCTGGATCCAGTGACCCAAACTACCCCTGGGCACGTCGTTGAGACCGTATCCCATACCATCGCGCATCTTCCAGGGAGTATAGGTCTTGTCGTTTCCGCTCTTCAGGTTGGCCACCAACTCATTGATCCACCCAGGCATGGCCTGACCGATAACAACAGTCTCCAGGCCACGGGCAGCCGTCCTACCAAGAGTGGAAAACAGGGCACCCACCGGGATGTTCAAATCCGCCAGAGTCTTGTTCACTAACTGCTGAGTTGCCTTGTCTCCTTTGGCGTACGCCACGAGCACCCGAGCCAGGGGGCCCACCTCGCACGACGCGCCCTGATATCTGGGTGCCTTGAGCCAGGAGTATCTGCCGTTGGTTTTGAAGTCACCGTGCTGCGGCTCGGTTTCACCCTCAAAGGGGTGCCTGTCCTTCTTCCCCTTATACCAGGAGCGGGCCACATGCTCTGTGACCTGCTGCTGCTGCGCCATCTGCACCCCTTTCAGGTTGCGGTTCATGATGACGCCTCTGGGCATCAGGAGGCTTTCAGGCTCTTTGTCGCTCATCGGGAACTCGCCCCAGGCATGGAAGTTGGTGGTTCCGCCTATGGCTCCCCAATCCTTGTAGAAGCTGGCTACAGCAAGAAGATCAGGGATATAGACCTTTTCGATGAAATCCTGAGTCTCCTGCCACACATAGAGAAACTCGGCTATCCGATCCGGGGTCAGATCCTTTACACAGGTCACACCGCCCACCGCCAGAGTCTGAAGATGTGGATTCTTGGCACCGAAGATGGCGTGCATCCTCATGGATTTGGCCTGGAGGCGGAGCGCTTCGATATAGTGTGCAGCCGCCATCAGATTCGCTTCAGGTGGTAGTTTATAAGCAGGATGTCCCCAATAGCCGTTGGTGAAAGGACCCAATTGGCCGCTGTCCACGAAGGTTTGGAGCCTCTGCGCCACCTGTTTGTAATAAGCGGCTCCGCCCCATGGAGCATTGCTAACATTGTCCGCGAGAGCGGCCGTCTTTTTGGGGTCTGCCTTCAGAGCGTTTACCACATCCACCCAGTCAAGAGCGTGCAGGTGGTAAAAGTGGACGATGTGGTCCTGCTGGAATTGGGCGCCCATCAACAAATTCCGGATGATGCGAGCATTGTCAGGGATCTTTACACCAACAGCGCTTTCAACTGCCCTCACCGAGGACAGATAGTGGGTGTAAGTTCAGACCCCGCAGGAACGCTGGGTAAACAGTGGTGCATCCCGGGGATCCCGTCCTTGCAGAATAATTTCAATGCCCCGGAACATCTGACCGGAGCTCCAGGCGTTGACGACTTTGCCTCCCGCCACCTCCACTTCAATGCGCAGGTGGCCCTCTATCCTTGTAATCGGATCGATCGTGATTCTCTTAGCCATGATGTATTGTCTCCTCTCTATTGCTGGAATCTGGAAATTGATTCATGGTTAAGACTTACGAAGTCTCGAAAAAAGGGCTCATTTTATCCCAGAAATCCGGCTCACTGCACCCGATGCACGGATGGCCCCCCTCGACCGGCCAGCTGGTGCCATCGTTGAACTTGGCAGTGGGGCAGTTATTGAAGGTATCTGGGCCCTTGCATCCCATTTCGTAGAGGCAGTAACCCATTTTGGCCTCTTCAGAGCCAAATTGGGTGACGAATTCACCGTTTTCGAAATGGCCTCTTCGCGGGCATTGATCATGAACCGTTTTTCCATAGGCAAAGAGGGGACGGCCAAGACTGTCAAGAGCAGGGAGTTTGCCCAAGAGGAGAAAGTTTACTACGGTTCCGACAAAATTGATGGGGTTGGGCGGACATCCAGCTATATTGACAGTCTTTATGCCAATAGCCTCGCCCACGCCCTTGTAACCACCAGGATTCGGAGCGGCTGCCTGGACTCCGCCAAAGGTAGCACAGGCCCCAATGCAGATAGTGGCCGCGGCCTGCTTGCAGACGTCGTTGGCAATTTGCAGGAAGGTGCGACCGCCGATCTTGCCATAGGCCCCATTATATTTGGTAGCTACGGCCCCCTCCACCACGCAAATGAATTTGCCCTTATACTTTTTGACAGCTGCTTGCAAGGCGTCTTCCGCCTGTTGGCCGGCAGCGGCCATGACCGTTTCATGGTACTCCATCGATATGATCTCTAAGACCAGCTGATCGATCCATGGGTACATGGTCCGCAGGGTTGCCTCAGAGCATCCGGTACATTCACCAAGATGGAGCCAAACCACCGGCGGGCGTTGCTTGGGAGCGGCGAAAACCTCAGCCACCTTGGGCACCCATGCGGCGCTCAAACCCATGGTCGCTGTCAGAGCGGTACAAAATTTCATGAAGTCTCGGCGTGAGACCCCATTGTCAGACAGCTTTCCGTAAAACTCCTTTTCTTCTTTTCTCATCGCGTCCTCCAGTTAAGCACCTTGGGTTTTTTGGTTATAGCCACTCACACGGACTGGAGCCTGTGTGGGGCCCGTCGATCCTGAAATGAATAACCCAGAATCGATTATTCCCTGCCTTTAGACTCAGATGCCTTTATGGGCGCTTTAGAGCTGCGCACTCTTGTGTCAGGATGCTCTAGTATTTAGGTATAGAGAGAAGAGATCCAAAAAAACCGCACTTACCTTTCGCTCCGTGCTCTTCCCATACTCTGCGAGATCTTCAACCATTTGACGGCTGGTCGCAGTCCTCTCCCTCTCGTGAATGTCATAAACTTTGGTTTGTACGTCCCCTAGGTGGCTGGAGCAGCTTTATCCTTTCCCCGGATAATTGAAACCTCCCCGGCCAATACCCTGGGGCGATATCGCTGCTTGGTTAATGAGGTTGTGAAACACTTAATAAAAATAACATACTGAAAATATAGGATTTAATTCCATAAAACTGCCTCATTATACTTGGACCATACTCTTTGTCAAGTACGTTTTCCCTTGAACATCTGCCAGCCTCCAGAGCCCATAAACTTCCGCAATCACTGGGTATCGGACAACGTTACTCCTCGAGACTTTTTTTCACTATGGCCGCGGTGGCCTCTTCCAACTTCTGGTCGATGCTGTGGAAAACTTTTAATAGTTGCCGGGCGCGTGGTGTGATTTTCATGCCGCGCTTGCCAGGTTGGCTCTTCGCCAGAGCTTCACCGAGACGCTCCTCCGAAGCCCTCAGCTTGCCCCAGGCGGCCCGGTAGGAGATACCGCAAATACGAGCCGCTTCTCGCAGCGACCCCTGTTGGTCGATGGCCTCGAGCAACATACACCGCCCCTTGCCGAGCACCAATCCACCATCTTTTTCCAGCCACCACTTCACTTTGAGGTCCATAACAAACTCCCGCATACGGGATTAAGGAATTGAGGGATTGGGGGATTAGGGAACTGAGCCATTATGGAACAACTTCTATACAATTGATAGGAGAAAAGCTTGATTTCCGGAATCCCTAAATCAAAGAATTCAGTAGTCAGAATTAGCAATTTCGAATTTCGAATTTCGAAATGTTTAGGTTCTATGCCCTATGCTCTATGCCTTCCCAAATCCGCAATCCGCAATCCGCAATTCCCTAGTTGACAGTCCATGGAAAACCAACTACAATTTGTGGTCTCCAAATAATCTATTTTATTACTAATTTTCTTATTTCATCACAGGAGATTATCTAGATGTTTGGAATTGGCATGCCAGAGCTTCTCCTTCTTCTGGCCATAGCACTCATCGTTGTCGGGCCTAAGAAACTCCCAGAGTTGGCAAAGGCCTTGGGCCGAGGCTTCGCTGAATTTAAGAAAGCCACCAGCGATCTCAAGGAAAGTCTCGATACAAGCACCGACTTTACCGAACTGAAGCAGAGCTTCGATGACATCCAGGAAACGGTGGTCGACGCAAGTATCCCTGCAGACCCAAACGACGAAGCCGAAACCGATGAAGTTGATACCCCCGACATCTCCTCTGCTCAGGAGTATATAGACGATCTTAACGGAGCTGCCGTCAGCGGCGATGATATTGAAGATGAGGAGACCCCGCCTTCACCCCCGGCCCCGGAGAAATCCTCCCATGGCGACAAATGACAATGATACCGACACCAAGATGCCTTTTACCCAGCATCTGGAAGAACTGCGCCACCGGCTCATCGTCTGTTTTGTAGCCGTTGGAGTCGGTTTTGTCATTTGCTATTTCTTCGCCAAACAGATATTCGAGGTCTTAATGCGACCGCTTCTTCAGGTGATGCCGCCTGGTGAAGGGTTGATTTTTACTGCCCTACCTGAGGCCTTCATCACCTATCTGAAGGTTGCCCTGCTCGCCGGCATCGGCCTTGCCTCGCCGGTAATCATTTTCCAGTTCTGGCGTTTCCTCGCCCCCGGTCTCTACCAACGGGAACAGCGGGCCATGTTCCCTATTGTCCTGTTTTCCACGGTTTTTTTCGTTGGCGGAGCCCTATTCGGCTACTTCGTAGTGTTCCCTTTCGGCTTCAAGTTCTTCATCGGCTTTGCGAGCGGCAGCATCCGGGCCTTACCCAGTATCCGGGAATATCTGAAGTTCGCCACCAAACTTCTTTTCGCCTTCGGTTTCATTTTCGAATTGCCACTCTTCGCTTATTTTCTTGCCAGGCTTGGTCTTGTCAATGCAGAGATGCTTCGAACCCAGCAGAAATATGCCATCCTCATCATCTTTATGCTTGCCGCCATACTGACGCCCCCGGACGTAGTCACCCAGGTGATGATGGCCGGTCCCTTACTAATCCTTTACGAAATGAGTATCTGGATCGCCAAGATCTTTGGTAAAAAACCCCTGGACCTGGAAGAGGAAGAAGAGGCATCGGCCTAGGGCCGAATTGCGGATTGCAGACTGCGGATTGCGGATTTTGAAAGCGATTATTGCTCTTGCTCCACAAGATAACGGTTTGTCCCTCTCTCCTCAAGAGACTGTGCCACAAGTCACCAAACCCGTCATTCCGGAAGTCGCGAAGCGACTATCCGGAATCCAGAAAAAACAATATCTTACTGGATACCGGATCTCGTCCGCCGTGGGCGGACTCGTCCGGTATGACCCTTTGGGGCCTGTCCTGAGCTCGTCGAAAGAGTCGAAGGATGCCCTTTACGCTTAGCGAATACAGCTTGACAAAACTTTCACATTTAGATATAGACCTTGACGTGTAGGGTTCTCCAGGCCCAACCTGACTGTTTGGGGCAGATTGGGCCTTTGGTTAAATGAAATAGCTGATTTTGGCAAACAGGGAGAAAGGGGGTGAAACACTACCATGGGTAAACGTCTCCTTACAGTTCTAGCGGTAATTGCGTTCTTGAGCGGGGTAGTTCTTTCAAGCTTGGGCGGAGCCGCCGATAAGCAAGAGGCGCCAGCTACGATCGAAATACAAGCCAAGCTCTGGTCGGAGCACACCAAGGGTCCGGTGAAGTTCGAGCACAAGAAGCACCAGGACGAATACAAGATAAAGTGCGACAGCTGTCATCACGTGTACAAGGACGGCAAGAACACCTGGAAAGAAGGCGATAAAGTCCAGAAGTGCATGGAATGCCACAATGAGCCCACGATCAAAGGTGAAAAGAAGCTTTCCAAGGACAAGCAGAAGCTCAACCTGAAACTCGCCTTTCACGAGAATTGCCAGGGGTGTCACAAGGATTTGAAGAAGAAAGACAAGGCAAAATACGGCAAGATCCCAACCACCTGTATCAAGTGTCACACAAAATCGAAGAAGAAGTAGTAACTGCAAGGTGGTGACGTTTTTGACCACGCTCGGCAGACGCCCTCTTGCAGGCTCTAACCAGAAAGAACATAAAAAAGCCGGAGTCCAATATAGGCCTCCGGCTTTTCTTTGCTTAGCACTGGGGATTCTGGTACTCGAGTCTAGCCTCCCAAATGAAGTACAAACTGTATTCATCCGACCTAAAACTCGAAATCCGAAGCACGAAGCACGAAACAAATTCGAAGCACTAATTCACCAATGTTCAAAACAATGCTGTTCAAACACCTAGCACGGAGTTTTGGTCATTAGGATTTCGAACATTTTGAAATTGTTTCGGATTTCGAAATTCGGATTTCGGATTTATGGATAACTCTTGAAAAATCTGTGAATGCTGCCTATGGAGTGAGGCCACCTAAACCTGCTAGACTTCCTCAATAGTGATGGCATCAAAATCACAGACCTCCACACAACTCTCACAACCCAAACACTCGTCTTCATTTACGGGTTCAGCCCTGCCTTCAATCAGTTGGTATACATCCACGGGACAGACGTCCGCGCATTCCCCATCGCCGGTACATTTGTCTTTGTCCACAGTTACCTTCCACATAACCTCGTTCCTCCTTGTCGGTCACATTTGTAACAATTTGAACTGAGCGAGCCGCCTGTTTTTTCAATGTTTAGTAGCTATCAGCTGTCAGCCGTCAGTGAGAGATATGGTTTGACCTCTCTGGTCTCTGAGCTAAAGGAAGACAACACGCAAAACTTTATTGCCCGACGCTTTCTTCTTTCGAAATTTTAGGCATTTTAGCTCACTTTAGTACATTTTAGACACTTTCTTGATAGCTGATAGCTTTGAAATAAAAACCGGAACCCCCTCGCAGGAACTCCGGCTTTTTGTCTTCAATAAGAATCCAAAAAACTTTTCACTAAAATTACTATACCTCTTCAACCGTGATAGCGTTAGCTTCGCAGACCTCCACGCAGCTTTCACAACCTAGACACTCATCGGCATTCACCGGGTCGGACTTGCCATCAACCATCTCGAACACATCCACTGGGCAAACGTCTACACATTCCTCGTCGCCATCGCACTTGTCCTTATCAACTGTTACTTCCCACATCTGCTGGTCACCTCCTCTAAGTTATTTTTTTATTTCAACCAGGCTGCCCTAATCCCGCCACCTCTACGAGTTGATAACTGGAGGCGGCGTCTGGCACGCTAAATACCCTTATGTCTAAGTTCCTTGCCTTCTCTTGCGCGGAAAAGGTCGGCGCTGCACCGAGCCTCCGACTCTTCTAACCATTACAGAAATGCAAAACGGACTTTCCGTCAATCGCTATACTTCCTCGACCGTGATAGCCTCAGTCTCGCAAACCTCCACGCAGCTTTCACAACCCAGGCACTCGTCGGCATTCACCGGGTCGGCCTTGCCATCAACCATCTCGAATACATCCACTGGGCAGACATCCACACATTCCTCGTCGCCCGTGCACTTATCCTTATCAACTGTTACTTCCCACATGTGCTCGCCACCCCTTTATTCACTTGAATTTAAATTCAATTTCGGCTCTGCTGGATTGTATAAAATATGCACAATTCCATTATCCCAGTCAGGAGCTTAAACAAAAACTAGATACTAATTGGCTCTAATCTAAGGATGAACTAGACAGCTGGCACTTCTCTTGCGAGATTCCCGCTCTTGAGATCTTCTGCGAAGATGCTTGATGGTGTTACCCGCTAAATCTCCTCTACGGTGATTGCGTCTTCTTCACAGACCTCCACACAACTCTCACATCCCTCGCATTCATCCATATTCACTGGCTCGGCCTTACCGTCAACCATTTCAAGAACATCAACCGGGCAGATATCCACACATTCCTCGTCGCCCGTGCACTTTTCCTTATCTACAGTTACTTGCCACATCTGCTGTCACCTCCTAATGTAGTGGATTCTCCTTACCTTAAGGCGGGCTTTGTAATAAGAGTAAATCGCTAGTGAAATTGAGATGTTAGGAACAGTAAAAACCTCGCGCTCGCACACCGGCGCTCAATATATCGTGAAGATTTTCCTTTGTCAACCTTTTGTGAAAGAACTAGCAAAAAAAGGACCCCGGCCACCTTACAGATGACAGTCAGTTGTCCGATGAGTAAAGGGCATCCTTCGACCCCTTCGATAAACTCAGGGCAGGCAAGCTCAGGACAGGTAGAGCATAGGGTTGGAGGTTGGAGGAGCGCTTCGCCTTGCGAGACTGGAAGTCGAGCGAGACGTGAGGTCGGGAGGTCGAGAGAGCAGGAGAAGTTATCCGTTATCCGTTAATCGTTATTCGGGTGTTCTCACTGAAGTCTTTTTCGCAGTTTAGAT
>PPDG01000387.1 GCA_002899795.1 Desulfobacteraceae bacterium
CCCCATCTTGTCCTCCAGCTCTTGGCGAAACGCCTCATTTCTCTCAAGCATCGTGTTGGTTCTCTGAGATAGCTCGTTAACCTTGCTTGCCAGAGGTTTTGTCTTCTCAAAAAGCATTTCCGCCACTGCGTTGGCCTTGTCTTCCAGGTTTGTGAACACCTCCGCTTGATTGTTCTGTAGAGTGACAATATATTTCTCTAGCTCCGCCATTCTTTTCCTGGTCCTAGCCTGAGCGGCGATCTCGTAGAGCAATAGCAAAAAGACAACAATCCCCAGACCAAGGTCAATATAAAGCCCACCGGTAGGCAACTCACCAAGTGTCATTTAAGCACCTCTTCATCTCTGGCCAACTAATCACCCATGCATACCATTTTCTGAATTAGCAACAGTCAGAGCATACCTCGATTCATCAACTGCAAGGAAAAACACATTCAATAAACGTGCCAGCAATCTCTAACCCGGATATTTCATTAATTGCAGTCGCGAGACCGCGAAGATGGGCGTGTCACCTGGTAACTCGTCCCGCGGTACCGCGGGATTGGTCCCGAGGCGTACCTGAACGGTACGTCGCAGGGGCTGACATCCGAGGACGCCAGGAAAGACGGCCATATCCGTGGTCGCAGCAGGTAATTCATGAAATATCCGGGTTAATAGTCGCCAGCACAGTTCACATTCTCCCGCATCTTCCCAGCTTATGGCGATGGCCGCCAGCAAAAGCATAATGGCAAAGTTTTGAGTTTACCCTGATTTGACTGGGAGGAGGGTCAACAGGAAAAAAAGGCTATTGAGAGGATCCTCACTCTTGCTTCATTACTCCATGGCCTCAAAGAGACTGGGGGCCTGCCGCAGGCGCCGCACAACCCGTTCTTTGCCCACCGCAGCGAGCACATCAAAAAGACCAGCCCCGGCAGCTTGCCCCGTAACAGCAGTCCGAGCGCCGTTGATGAGAATTCCCGCCTTAACGTCCAACTCGGTAGCCAGCCCACGGATGGCCTGCTCTACTGAATCAGGGTTGAACTCTGCCAGCGTTTCCAGCCGTTCCGCCATCACAGGCAGCCATTCCTTGAGGTTAGCATGTTTCAGGATGTTCTTGCGCAGCACTTTTTCTTCCATGGGGAAATCGTCTGCAAAGTACGGTCGGCCCAAGTTTGCAAAGTCCTTGGTGGTATGGTAGCGGCTGCGAATCAGGTCCACGGTTGATTCAAACCATGGTCTCTTGTCACCGGCGAAAGAGGGACTCCACAACCCGGCTGCCTCCAGTTCCGCCTGCACGTAAGGCAGCAACTCATCAAGTGGCATGGTTCGCAAGTAATGGGCATTCATGCTTATTGCCTTGGGATCGGTGAAAAATTTGGGGTCGTCTTGACGAATGTCGAACACGGAGTTAGCCCGATTGATGCCCTCCAGGGAAAAAGCATCGATGAGTTCATCTTTTGAAAAAAACTCCCTATCATCCGAAGTGGACCACCCCAGCAGAACGAGAAAATTTACCAGGGCCCAGGGCAAGAAACCCCGCTCGCGATAGTATTGTATGGCAACCATTTCACCATGAGCCCGTTTAGAGATCTTGCGTTTTTTGGGATCCAGGGTGAGCGGCATGTGGGCGAACCGGGGCAACCTCTCCCCCAAGGCTTCGTATATCAAGATCTGTTTGGGCGTGTTGGCCAGATGGTCTTGACCCCGGATCACGTGGGTAATTCGATCGCGAATGTCATCCACTGCATTGGAGAGGACGTAAAGGGGAGATCCGTTTGAGCGTACGATGACGAAATCTTCAATATCGCGGTACTTCTTCTCAATCACCCCGTATACTGCATCTTCAGAAACCACCCCTCCCGGACCCCGGGGCACCTTGAAACGAATCACATAGGCACACCCCTCTTCCTCCAGTCCACCGATCTCCTCAGCGGAACGATTGCGGCAGGTTCCGTCGTAATGATAGTCATCCTTTCTTTTTCTCGCCTCTTCCCGCTTGCGCTCCAACTCTTCCTGGGTACAGAAACACTTGTAGGCATGCCCGCTTTCCAAAAGTCTCTGGGCGGCCTGGCGATGCTCGCTCGCATAGGCGGACTGGAAATAAGGCCCTTCATCCCAGGTTATCCCCAACCAACGCAACCCATCCAGGATAGCCCCGATGGACTCCTCGGTGGAGCGCTCGGCATCAGTGTCTTCGATGCGAACAATCAGCGTGCCCGCTGTCTTCTGGGTAAAAAGCCAGTTATAAATGGCGGTCCTGGCCCCGCCGATGTGTAGATATCCCGTGGGACTGGGTGGGAAACGTACGCGGACTTCTTCCATATTACTTTCTCTCCTTCTCTATCGTCTTGATTCAATGGCATGACAAGAATATTTCATTCAGCTTCAAACTTCAAAGATCACTTTTATAATCATACCTTACTACCTTTGATTTACCAAAAAAATCATATCTTCCCGCTCCTTCCCTAGCCAGCCTTCTCATCCCCCCGCAGCGCAGTGCAAATGCTATCCGCCAATTTATAACTTATCCCTGGAACTTGGCTTATTTCCTCAACCTGGGCCTCTGCCAACCGTTTTACTGAACCGAAAAACCGAATCAAATCCCGACGTCTTGTGGGCCCGATTCCACGAATCTCGTCCAAACGAGATTGAAGGGTTTGTTTCCGGTGGCGTTTCTGATAATAGCTAATGGCAAAACGGTGAGCTTCATCACGCAGTCGGCTCAAAAGAAAGAGCAAAGGGGGATCTTTCTTCAGCTCCAGCGGGTTTTTTCTGCCTGGCAGATAAAGTCTGTCAGTGGCATTTGCCTCAGCCTGCGTGGTGGTCCTTGGTTTCTTGGCCAGAGCCACCACGGGCACAAGATCTGCGAACTCCAGCTCTCTCAAGACTGCCAGTGCTTGATTTAGCTGTGCTTTTCCACCGTCCACAACAAGCAAATCCGGCAAGGCCTGTTCCTTACGCACATCGGCAAAGCGGCGGTTTAGAACTTCAGCCATCATCGCTGTATCGTCGATTCGGTCCACCGTCTTGATGCGATATCGGCGGTAGGCTGATTTATCCGGTTCACCATCCCGAAAAACCACCAGGGAGCCCACCGGAAACTTGCCTCGAAAATTGGAAATATCAATACATTCCAGGCGATGGGGGATGGATTCCAGTCCCAACCGCTGTCGTAAGCGGTCCAGAGCAGGAATAGGATCGGTTGCCCGTGTCATCTCACTCATCAGGTAGTTTGCCGCGTTGTGTGCAGCCATGGCGAGCAATTGGCGGCCTTCTCCTCTTTTGGGATGCCTTACTCCCACTCGTTTCCCTTTGATATCTGAGAGCCACTCGGCCAGCAATTCCTGCTCTAGCAATGGTTCACTTATCAATATCTCTTCAGGGATCGCCTTGCCCTGCTCGTAGTACTGCAAGATGAACGCCCGCACCACCTCCGAAGAGCTACTTTGCGGTTTCTTGAATACAAAGCAATGACTTCCCACCATGCGCCCACCTCTTACGAAGAGTACCGCCAACCCGAGGTTATCCCCGGCCTCATGCGTGCCAACAGCATCCTGATCGCGAAAACGGGCTGACACCATCAGCTGTTTTTCCAAAGTCTTCTCCACCGCATTGAGACGATCCCGGTACATGGCGGCCTTTTCAAACTCAAGTCTGTCCGCAGCTCGTTCCATTTCCTGCCGCAATTTCTCTTGCAAGTCTTGAGTGCGACCTTTCAAAAAAAGCACGGCCTGTTCAACCACCGGACCATACTCCTCAGGTGATATGGCGCCGACACACAACCCAAGACAACGACCCATTTGATGATTGAGGCAGGGTCTGGCCCGCTGACGAAACTTGGTGCCTCTGCACTGGCGCAAGGGAAACATTCCGTGCAGCACCTTTAGAGTTTGGCGCACAGCGTTCGCTGAGGCGTATGGGCCGAAGTACTGGGCGCAGTCCTGGCGAATGCGCCTTACCAGTGATAGCCGTGGATATTCCTCCTTTGGGTCCAAACGCAGGACCAGGTATCTCTTGTCGTCACGGAGTATTACGTTGTATCGAGGCCGATGCCGCTTTATAAGGTTTGACTCGAGAATCAGTGCCTCTTTCTCTGAACTGGTAAGGATGAATTCCAAATCCGAAATCTTGGAAACCAGTACCCGGGTCTTTGGAGATTGATGCTCTTTCTCCCTGAAATAGGAAAGCACACGTTTGCGCAGATCCTTTCCTTTGCCCACATAAAGGATATTGCCTTTGGCATCCTTCATAAGATAAACACCGGGGCTTGAAGGCAGAGTGTCCAATTTATCCTGTAAGTCGGCAGGTGCTTTCATTTCATATCCACAAAATGCAAAGCGTCAAATCGTTCATTCGTTGAAATCGTACTTTCCAGGTTATAGGTGATGGGTTATAGGTGATAGGTTGTTACCCATAACCCATTGCCCATCACCAATGACCTAAGAATCCTTTCTCGCCTTTCCCTCTTGTCTGGCTTTTCTCTCTAGATATCGCTCTACCCTATGCCCTCTATGCTCTTTGCGCTATGCGGCTCAATAGACCTCCAACCTCTGTTCTTTCAGGTCCCGTATCTCATCTCGCAAACGAGCAGCTTCTTCGAATTCGAGCTTGGCGGCAGCCTCTTTCATCTGGTTCTCCAACCCTGTAATGTACTGATCCAGCTCTTCAACCGTCTTATACTCAACAGCTTCTTCCTGAACGGTCGCTACGGTAACATAGTCACCCTCATACACGGAGTCCAGAATATTATGTATTTCCTTTCTAATGGTTTCCGGTGTAATCCCATGTGTTTCATTGTATTCCGCTTGGAGCCGGCGTCTCCTGTTGGTCTCCTCCACAGCCCGCGCCATGGATGAGGTGATTTCACTGCCATATAAAACCACCTCTCCAGCCACATTCCGCGCTGCTCTGCCGCACGTCTGGATGAGGGATCTTTCCGAACGCAAAAACCCCTCTTTATCTGCATCGAGTATAGAAACCAACGACACCTCTGGAATATCGAGACCTTCGCGAAGCAAATTGATGCCAACCAGTACGTCGAAGCGACCGAGTCTCAGATCGCGGATTATCTCCACCCGCTGGATGGTGTTGATGTCAGAGTGTAGATAACGAACTCTAACCCCCAGGTCTGTGAGGTATTCGGTGAGATCCTCGGCCATTCTTTTGGTTAAGGTGGTGACCAGAACTCTTTCGCTGCGTTCTGCTCGCAGGCGGATTTCTGCTACCAGATCGTCAACTTGATGTTCTGCCGATCGCACGCTGATTTTCGGATCCATGAGGCCGGTGGGTCGGATAACCTGCTCCACCACAACTCCCTGGGCCTTCTGGAGCTCATACTCTGCCGGGGTAGCCGATACGTAGATGGCCTGTGGCACCACCTCCTCAAATTCCTCAAACGACAATGGTCGGTTGTCCAGGGCAGATGGCAAACGAAAGCCGTACTTTACCAGATTAAGCTTGCGAGAGCGGTCTCCACGATACATCCCCTTGAGCTGGGGCACAGAAATATGGCTTTCATCGATAAAGAAAAGGCTATCTTCAGGATAGTAATCCAACAAACAAGGCGGTGGTTCTCCGGGATGACGGCCGGTAATATGGCGCGAGTAGTTCTCGATGCCCGTGCAATAGCCCAGCTCCTGGAGCATCTCAAGGTCGAAGCGAGTCCGCTCCTCCAATCTCTGGGCCTCCAAGAGCTTTCCTTCCTCCCTCACTTCAATTAGCCTCTCTTCCAGTTCTACCTGGATCGCTTCAATGGCTTGTGCCAGCATCGTCCTCGTTGTGACGTAATGGCTGGCCGGGTATACCGCAAGGCGCGATAGCTCTCGAGTCGCTTTGCCCCAGAGTGGATCAATTTCGAGGATTTTCTCTACCTCGTTTCCAAAAAACTCAATGCGCACCGCTCGCGCTTCCTCATACGCGGGAAAGACTTCCACCACATCCCCCCGCACCCTGAAGGTGCCCCGATGGAAATCCATATCATTGCGCTGATAGTGAATCTCCACTAACTTTCTCAGCACTTTGTCCCGCTCAATCTGCTGCCCCTTGTCAAGATGGAGCAGTAAGCCCTGGTAAGCTTCGGGGGAACCCAGTCCGTAAATGCAGGATACACTGGCAACAATTATAACATCTCGACGTTCAAGCAATGAGCGCGTTGCTGAGTGCCGCATTTTGTCAATTTCTTCATTGATGGAGGCATCTTTGGCAATATACGTGTCCGTCTGGGGAACGTAGGCCTCGGGCTGGTAGTAGTCGTAGTAGGAGACGAAGTACTCCACCGCGTTTTCGGGAAACAGTCTCTTGAATTCCCCATAAAGCTGGGCTGCCAGTGTTTTATTGGGAGCAATAACCAGGGTAGGCTTCTGGACCTTGGCTATGGTGTTTGCCATGGTGAAAGTCTTGCCCGAACCGGTGACCCCCAGCAGCACCTGGTGCTTGAGGCCGCGTTGCAGCCCATCGACCAGAATGTCTATGGCTGCGGGTTGATCACCAGCCGGTTCCAAGTCTGTTACCAAGCGAAAAGCTTTCATTGCGGTTTCCCACTACGCTTATCTCAGGGGCTGTCGAATGATTTTAGATTGTAGATTGTAATTCTTTAATCTGAAATCTACAATCTGCAATCGCCAATGTACCTCTGCTTACTGCTTACCTTTTTATCCATTGAATACTCCGGCATGGGGCAATATAATGCTGTGATTGGTTGGATGAGATCAAGAACTCGAAAGGAGCTGCGATTATGACCTCGAATGATTCCGCCCCTTCCGCTCACTTTATCAAGAAAATCATCGAGGATGATTTGGAGACAAAGAAGTACGACGGCCGAGTCATGACCAGATTTCCACCTGAACCAAACGGTTATCTACATATTGGACACGCCAAGTCAATCTGTCTCAATTTCGGTCTTGCGGCAGAGTATCGCGGCCTTTGTAACTTGCGCTTTGATGATACCAACCCCACAAAAGAAGAGGTTGAATATGTAGAATCGATCCAAGAAGATGTCCGCTGGCTCGGATTTGACTGGGACGACAGGCTGTACTACGCCTCGGACTACTTTGAACAACTCTACCAGTACGCAGTGCAATTAATTAAGGATAACAAGGCCTATGTGGATGGTTTAAGCGCGGATGAAATCAGGGAGTACCGCGGAACCCTGACGGAACCTGGTAAAGAGAGTCCCCATCGCAACCGTCCGGTTGAGGAAAATTTGGACCTATTTGAGCGCATGCGGGCGGGCGAATTCGAGGATGGCACTTATGTACTCAGGGCAAAAATCGATATGGCCTCTGGAAATCTGAACATGCGGGATCCTGTTATGTACCGCATTCTTCATGCGGAGCACCACCGCACTGGCGACAAGTGGTGCCTGTACCCCATGTATGACTGGGCCCACGGCCTCTCTGATTCCATTGAAGGGATCACCCATTCAATCTGCACCCTGGAGTTTGAAGATCACCGTCCCTTGTACGACTGGTTTCTCGAGCAGTTGGAAGTCTATCAGCCGCAACAAATAGAGTTTGCGCGGCTCAACCTTACCCACACCGTAATGAGTAAACGAAAGCTTTTGCGCTTGGTGCAAGATAACCATGTCAATGGCTGGAATGACCCGCGGATGCCAACCATATCTGGGCTCAGGAGACGCGGCTACACGCCGGAGTCAATCCGGGAGTTTTGCGAGCGTATCGGCGTGGCGAAAAAGGACAGCGTGGTAGACATCAAGTTGCTCGAGTACTGTATACGCGAGGATTTGAACAAGTATGCTCCTCGCGTTCTGGGTGTTTTGCGGCCGCTGCGCCTGATTATCGACAACTATCCCGAAGACCAGGTGGAGGAGTTGGAGGCCATAAACAATCCTGAAGATCCTTCCATGGGAACACGCATGGTTCCGTTCTCACGGGTACTCTATATCGAGCGAGAGGATTTCCGCGAGGATGCACCGAAAAAGTGGTTCCGCTTGGCCCCCGGTAGAGAGGTACGGCTGCGCTACGGCTATTATATTACCTGCGTAGACGTGACGAAGGATGACAACACCGGAGAAGTGCTGGAACTCCACTGTACCTACGATCCGGAAACTCGAGGCGGATGGTCCCAGGACGGGCGCAAGGTGAGGGGAACTTTGCACTGGGTTTCTGCTGCCCACGCCATCGATGCCGAAGTGCGACTTTACGACCACCTTTTTGCAGACTCCAACCCCGAAGAAGTGGCGGATGGTATTGATTTCCAAAGCAACATTAATCCCAACTCACTGGAGATTTTGAAGGCGTGCAAACTTGAGCCATCCCTGGCTCAGGCAACCCCGGGGAGTCGCTATCAGTTTGAAAGACTGGGATACTTCAGCGTTGATACCGACTCTTCCGAAAAAAACCTTGTTTGTAATCGTACGGTTACCCTGAGGGACACCTGGGCGAAGATTGAGAAAAAACAGCAGGCAGGTGGAGGTTAGCAGCGGGCAGAAATCAGAGGTCAGAGATCAGACGTCAGAGGACAGAGGACAGAGGACAGAGGACAGAAATTCTCTTGTGGGAGCGGCTTTCTCCGTCCTGCTTGTCCCGGGCGCAGTCCCGGGGAGCCTGTCGAAGGGCTTACCGTTTACCATTTACTTAGACTAATTCTCTAA
>PPDG01000567.1 GCA_002899795.1 Desulfobacteraceae bacterium
AAACGCTGATCGCTTGTAAGAAATCACGAGAATAATTCCACCACACCTTTTCAGATAGTGCGAGCCGTGCAAGGACTCTTTTATAGACTGAAAAAAGTGGCCACAAGAATAACCAGACTAATGAAACCATTCATGGTGAAAAAGCTGACATTTACCCGGGATAGATCCTCCGGAGACACAATAAGGTGTTGAACCACTAGGAAGGCCAGAATGAGGACCAATCCTAGATAGTACACTGGCCCCAAACCAGCCATTAAGCCCACGGTAACCAAAAGCGCAAAAGTAATCAAGTGGCAGAACTCCGAAACCCTTAGGGCCCTGGCAATTCCCCATCGTTGCGGTATGGACTTGAGCATGTAGTTGCAGTCAAATTCATAATCCTGACAACCGTAGACAATATCGAAGCCAGCAATCCAAAAGAGCACCGCCGCCCCGAGAAGGAAACTAATCGGGTGGAAACTACCAGCAACGGCTACCCATCCCCCTATGGGGGCAAGCCCAATGGCACCACCCAGGATTAGATGACTCAGCCAGGTGAACCGCTTGGTAAAAGAATAAAAGAAGGTGACCGCCAAGGCCACTGGGGAAAGAATAAAACAGAGACGATTGAGTTCATAGGCAGCTAGCACAAATACAGCGGCAGAGGCCGCAACAAAGACCCAAACCTCGCTTTTCTTGAGCACCCCCCGAGGAATTTCCCGCTCTCGAGTTCTCTGGTTGGCAGCATCTATCTTTGCATCTACCAGTCTGTTGAAGGCCATGGCCGCACTGCGGATGCCCACCATGGCAACAAGAATCCAAAAAACCTGTCCTCTGCTGGGCCACCCCCTGGCAGCCAGAAATGCACCCATAAAGGCAAAGGGTAGGGCAAACACCGTGTGTTCTATTTTGATCATTTTCAGAATCAACCCTACCTTGTTTAGCATTTTATAAACCTAATTTGTCCGTTGTCCGTTGTCCGTTGCCCGTTGCAGCCTGGTGAACGGTGAACCGTAAACGGTAAACGGTCTAGCGTGTCCTCAAAATTCTTTACCATTTACCGTTCACTGCTTACCGTCATCTGCATCTGACAAAAAGTTGAGCGGTACCCTTTGACTCAACTCCCCCATCTCGTAAAGCATGTCAAAAAAGAGTCTCAACCCTTTCTGTTTGTCACCATCCAGATCGTATTCTATGGTCTGCAAGTATTGCACACATTCTTGTCGGGAAAACCAGGAGCACTGGTCTACCGCCGTAGCTATCTCTTCCAGATGGCCAAGCCCGTACTCCTTTGCTGCTAGCAGCGTTGCGTGCGCTTGATGTACCAGCCCGTCTCTCTGGGCCAGTGTTTCACGACGTAAGGCCCAGACCGCAAACACAAAGGGATGTCCCGTCCACTCGTGCCAGGCAGCGCCCAAATCCAGCGCCATTGCGACTTCCGGATTCTGGCGCAATTGCAGGGCATCGTCACCGATGGCCAGAACCGCCTGGGCACCAGCCGGCCACCGTGAACCGCAAGCATGGTAATCTGTTACCCGGTACCGTGGTGTCACGGTAAACCTGCGGGCAAACAGTAATTTCAGCAAAGCTATTGAAGTGTGGGACTTGGGCGTCAGCAGAATCTCTTGGGCTTCCAGTTCTTGTAGAGGTACTCTGGAAAGCAACAAAACTGAGCAGACCTCGTTCTTACAGCTTATTGAAAGATCAGGCAGCAATAGATACTTTTCGAAATGGCGCGCATATTCTATGGATGAAACCACTCCCAGATCTAGGTGGTCAGAAGCAAGCAAAGCGTTGAGCACAGCAGGAGTGCCATCGATAATATCGAAATCATGTTGAACCGCGCCACTCTCCAGAGGGTGGAAAATAGGCAAAGTATTAATGAAACTCACCTTGCCAACTCTAATCCTCTCAGTGACCTCTAAATCAGCCATTCCAAAGCTCCTTGGCAACCGGCCGCAATAACGGACTCGATATCCGTGGCTGCGACCCGGATGGCAAGCCATCTTTTGTTTTTCTCTAGGCTTCCGTAGTGTGATGTCAGCCCCAGGTTCCGGGCACCATGAAAAGTGGCCATGGCAAGGACAACATCCGGACCAATGCCGCACTGGTCTACCAGTACGGTCATTTCCTTGAAAAGATTAAGGTCAGCGTTGCTGGCCAAACTGTCAGTTCCAATAGCGCAGGGGACTCCTGCATCCAAGAGCTGCCTCACCGGCGGCAGACCATTACCAATAAAAAGATTACTGCGCGGACAGAGGCAGACTCCCGCTCGGGAACGTTGCAGCAGTTGAATCTCTTCTTCGCTCACCTGAACGACATGGACACAAAGGCTAAGGGAATCGAGAAAACCCAGCCGATCCAAATAGGTTACCGCGCCACAGCCAGGGGGCTGCCACCTGCCAGGTTCCATGCCGCCTTCTTCCAGGAGATCTCTAAGGGGGCCTTTGCCAGTGCGGAGAAAAAGACTCTCTTCCTCAGATTCGGCAGCGTGTACCGAAACAACCCTTGCTCGCTCACGGGTCCAATCTTTCGCTTCCCTGAGCAGTGATGCAGAGGTTGTATAGGGAGCATGGACCGCCAGACTCACATTCTTTTGGCCGTTTGCCAGTGCCTTCCGAGCAGGATGGGGAAGTCTATCCATGGCAGCCTCAAGACTCTCGGTCTGCAAACCAAACAGTTCCACAAACGTCCGCACCACTAAGGTGCCATCACTGTCTTCTCCGGTAAAAGTGGCAGAGGAATCAATGTCCCCAACGATTCCCGTCCCAAAAGCATGCAGGGATGCCAGCGATTGTAGACGCGCTTGTTCCAGTTGGATCTGACTGAGCCGCTCCCTGGCTGTCAGCAGACTTCGAATCCACTCAGCCATGCTGTCCTGCGCCTGAACCTGCCCGGCCAGACCACTCAGATCCAGATGAACATGACCGTTAACCAGGGCGGGGAGTAAGACGGTCTCACCATGGTCCCTCGCTGGAGCCTCAAGCCATTGTCGTCGGAGCTGCTGAAATGGTCCTACGTCCAGTATGACACCGTCGGCCACCACCACCGCGCCATCTTCTATGGCTGGCTGGGTTATGGGCACAACCAGCCGGGCCCGGTGTAGAACAGGACGGGAATCAGGCCGACGCGGCGACTCGGAGACGCGGCCACGGGGAGAATAAAGGTTGATGTCTTTAGTGGTCATATTTATTTACTTATTTATCCTTGCCCTATGCTCTCTAATAAGCTCATAGCTCATGTTGCGCTGTCTCGGTTCGTAACCAGCGTCCCTAATGATCTTTCGGATTTCCTCCACTGACAGCCTGTGGTTTACGCCTGCTGCAGCCACCACGTTTTCCTCGATCATAGTACTGCCGAAGTCATTGGCACCAAATTGCAGGGCCACCTGGGCAACCCCCGATCCCATGGTAACCCAAGAGACTTGAAGGTTTTGGATGTTATCCAGTACCAACCGGCTCATTGCCAACGTTTTCAGGTAATCCATTGCAGTGGCTGGTTTTGTCTTCAGTGCAGTGTTGTCTGGTTGGAAAGTCCAAGGGATGAAGGCGGTGAAACCTCCAGTCCGGTCCTGAAGCTCTCTCAGTTTGAGAAGATGTTCCAGACGGTGGCCAATAGTCTCGATGTGTCCAAACATCATGGTCGCTGTGGTTTTCATACCAAGGCTATGAGCACACTCCATGACTTCCAACCATTCAGCGCTACTGCATTTGTTAGGGGAAATTTCACTGCGGATCTCATCCGCCAGGATCTCGGCACCGCCACCTGGAATGGAATCAAGCCCGCTTTGTTGGAGTCTTCTAAGAACCGCTTCAAGCCCCAGTCCCTCGGTCCGCGCTAGATGTATTATCTCGGGTGGCGACAGCCCATGGATATGAATGGGAAAGCGATCCTTGATGAATCGGAGCATCTCCTCATAGTAGCTCAACCGCAATCCAGGATGCAGACCTCCTTGCAGTAAGATCTGCGTTCCTCCCAAGGCTAGTGTTTCTTCAATTTTAGCTGCAAGTTCCTGGTGGCTGAGCACGTAGCCACCCTCTGCTTCTGGAGGTCGGTAAAAGGCACAGAAGCGACAGCCGGAAAGACAGATATTTGTATAGTTGATGTTGCGATCACTCACATAGGTCACCACCGGTTCAGGATGTAGGCGGAGGCGGCAATTATTGGCGAGCGCTGCCAGGGTATAGAAATCAGCATTTTCCCAAAAAGTGAGGGCCTCTTCCTTGGTCAGCCTTTCACCGTTCCAAGCTTTTTCGGCTACAGAATCAAGCATATCAACTATCCGAAACTCTTCGCGGGCGGGGATCAACCCCGCCCCTACAATTCCTTGGATGCCTCAGGAGATTAAGTCTCATATTTATCTTTCTTTACTCTATGCTCTATGCCCTATGCGGCTGAGTCACCGCGTCAGCCTGTGGCTTCACTGATCCAAAGAAAGTATCTCGCTCCACCGGCTGCCTTCCGGCGGCACGAATCAGACCTTGTAATTCATCCGGTGTGAGGGCCTCGGCACTCTGGGCACCGGCCATGTGGCCGATACGCTCCTCCATGACCGTACCATCCAGATCATCTGCGCCGAAATGGAGGGCGATCTGGGCCATCTTCGCTCCGAGCATAATCCAGTAGGCTTTGATATGAGCAAAATTGTCCAAAAGCAAACGAGACACTGCTATTGTTTTCAGATCGGTAAAACCGGTCCTTGGCTGCACGCCAGATAAGCCTGTGTTAGCGGTTTGAAAGGCGAGGGGGATGAAGGTTATGAAACCGCCGGTTTCATCCTGCGCCTCTCTGAGTGCCAGCATGTGGTCAACTCGTTCAGCAGCGGTCTCCAAATGCCCATACAAAAGGGTGGCATTGGAGCGCATCCCTATGAGGTGAGCTTCCTTGGCCACCTGAAGCCACCCTTCGCTGTTCAACTTTTCCGGACAAAGAAGCTGCCGAACCCGATTGCTGAACACCTCGGCACCGCCACCGGGCAGAGCTTGAACTCCCGCCTCCTTAAGGGCCTGCAAAACTTCAGAGACGCTTAACCGTTCATTGTGAGCCAGATGGGCCACCTCTACGGCTGTAAACGCCTTTATAACAGACTCGGGCCTCATTTTCTTGATCTCACGGACGAGGTCCAAGTAGTAAGAAAAGGGGAGATCTGGATGGCAGCCCCCAACCACATGAATCTCCGTGATGGGCTCGTGCAACCGCTCCTTGACTTTCGCTGCAACCTGGTCCAAGGCGAGGAGGAAGCCTCCCTCCTCGCCTTGCTGTCTACTGTAGGCGCAGAACCTGCAGCCATTTATGCAGATGTTGCTATAGTTAATATGCTGGTTGTAGACCCAGTAGGTTTTCTCACCGTGAAACCGCTCGCGCACCAAGTTGGCCAAAAACCCAATGGCGAGAAGGTCATTGGACTGAAACAGTCGCAACCCATCTTCCCGGGAGAGACGACGGTCGGCCATGACTTTGTCGTATATGTCAGCAAGCTCGCTTTTCTGCACCCACCGTTTTGCGATAGCCGCGCTAGGTTCAGAAATCATTGACACGCTTTCCATTTGTTGCCTCGCAGAGCGTTTGGTCAGCAGCAAACCGTGAACGGTGAACGGATTAGGCGATGATTCTGCAACTGTTCACTATTTACCATTTACCGTTTACTGCATTTTCCCTATGCCCTATGCTCCATGCTCTATGCGGCGGGCTCACCGGTAGGTGAGTCGCCAGTGGCCATTCCCAGCCGCACTATCTCAATGCAATCTGTTATCCTCTCTTCGATGACCGCATCCTCCGCCTGGAAAAGACCCAATCCCGAGTCCATATAAGCCACGCAGTAAGCTTGAAGGAAGCGGTCCAGCACTGCGTCAAGAAAAAAAGCTGCCAACTCCGGATCGAGATCTTCTCTGAGTTGGCCAGCAGTTACTCCCTCCTCTATTATTGGCCTCAGGTAGTCTATGGAGAACAAACGTATGGTCTTGAGGAGATCAGCTCTGAAAGGAAAATCTTCCTGGAAGAGCATTTTAAGGTAAATCTGATAGATCCTCGGGTACCGCCGGATAAAGTAAATTCCTGCCTGCAATGACTTGGCAAGACGGATGAAGAAATCCTCCCCTTCGGTCCCGGCCTTCACTCGTTTGAGGCTCCTTTTCACCAGAGCCACAGCGTGTTCAAAAATGTGAAAATATAGATTTTTCTTACTACCGAAGTACTGAAATATGGAACCCTTGGCGATGCCAAGACGCCCAACCATCCGGTTGATGCTGGCCTTCTCGTAGCCACAGCGTGAGAACTCGTCTATGGCCGCATCCAGAATGCGCTCCTTTTTATCGAAAGGCAGCTTGGTAAAGGTTGGGCGGACGTAAGCGGTCTCTTCCATGCGAATTGGGAGTGCCTCCATTTGTGGACAACAGAATGACCAGGTGGTCATCATAGGTAGCTCGAACTTGGCTGTCAAGATTTTTAATGCCCGCAGGAGAAATTTATGGCCTAATTGAAGCTCCCTGCAGCAAACTGCAGGGCATCTTCGAAATGTAAGGAAATGATTCCATTTTATTGTAGTTCGCTCGCTAACCCCGCAGCCCCGGCGACGGGATTTCCGCTCCGCTCCAACAAGCTACGGGGAATGCGCTCGGTGGAGCATTTTCAACCCGGCTCTAGCCAGGAGTTTCCCCAAGAATATTCTGAGCGACACAGGCCAAAGGGGAAGGCTGCGAAACAACGAGCACCTGAGCCACCCCTCCTTCCACTCTCAGCCCCGCAAATGCCAGCATGAAGATTTGGTGCATTTTCAAAAGGGACACTGCCATAAAATGGTGCGAATTGCTCGTTGTGGAGTAGCCTTCCGCTGGGCCTAGGGTCTGACATAATTAAGGGTGAAAAAATGGGGAAGTCCTGGGCTCTGGGCCGGTTGACACAGTCAGTAATCTATGTATAAGGTTGCCACGTTTGTACCAACCATTGACCTGCAGATAAAGCCTTTACGCGGATCTCGGACATAATCCACCGTCCAACAATATCCTGAGTTCTGTGAGAGCGGTGGCCACGAGGGAGCGGTATGACTCAAGGAGACAAAGCTCGCGAATCTATAGCGACCATAGATAAATTCTTCTCTCTCATTGATTCAGGAGATCTCTTCACCGGGTCGGATCCTTTATTCTACAGAAAACTCCGAAGCGACGTGCTTTCTGCCCTGTCCTATTTGCTCTATTGGGGTCGCCCAATCCTGGAAGAGACCAGAGGCTTAAGCTGGCCTTACCAAGGTCTGCAGAAACGCTATCACATCCTGAGAGAACTGGCCGAGGGCGAGAAGAATAACTTTCAGCAGCGACAGGCTCTATTCTTTCTCGCTTTGTTACCTTTTCCAAAACAGTGGTCCAATTTGTTCAAGGTTGAAGCGCTGCATCGAGACGATGTGGAAATCAGATCGTTCTTGTCCGAAGAAAAACAGAAAGTCTTTGATAGACTGCAGAAGAAGGTGCAGAAAGAGTACAAACTAAGACACTTCTGTCAGGTCCTGAAAGCTCCGGGAAAAGAAAACGAAAAGGGGGTTCTCCGGATTTTCGCGCTCCCCTATCTCATGGCTAATTCCAAGCTATTTCAAAAATTTAACCGAAGATATATACTCTATGTCGAACCCCCATGGGGAGTGGTTTTTCGCCACACCTGGTTGCGAAACTTATCCACGGCGGCAGACGCGTGCGTTTTTGGGGTTGGCAGTGCCGACGACATCCTTTTTCTCAACAGCCAACCTCAGATGATGCCCACCCCTTTGGCCCACGGAGACTATCTCTCAGAAAATGATGCGGTGGTGCTTGATCAACGGAAGGAATACGACCTCGTTTTTAACGGTACCTACGACGACATGCCTCGTAAACGGCACGAACTGATGTTAGAACTACTGCAACATCAGCTCCTGATGGACAAGAAGGCTCTCTTTCTTGGCAGAGGCCGGAAAAAGAACGTGGAACAATTCAAGAGCCTGGTTAGCCGGGCAGGACTGGAAGATCGGGTAACCGTGATGGCAAACATCTTGAGGCAAGATGTTCCGAGCCAGCTCGCTCGGTGTATAATGGGCGTTCACCTATCACTCAATGAGAATGGTTGCCGGAGCTTGTACGAATACTTCAGGTCAGATCTACCCTGCGTCATCTCTTCATCCATGCCCGGGACCCATCTGGACATCTTCAATGCACAAACTGGTATGGCGGTAACCGACAAGGAGCTCCCAGAGGCCATTTCATTCGTTTTAACTCATCGCGATCGATTTGCCCCTCGCCGCTGGTTTTTGGAGAATTCCGGCAGCTCGAAGTCGAGCCAGAAACTCAATGGGTTTCTCAAACAACTCTTCAAGAAGCTAGGCTATCAATGGCAAATTGATATAGTACCCTTGCTAAGTGGAGGACCAAATCGCTATGCCAACCCCTCTGATTACGAACGCTTTAGAGAAGAGTTCCTGTGGATTTTTGATTGCCTGAAGAATGTTGGCAATATACCTTTCAAAATTGTACTGGACTGATATTTAGGAGGATTGATTATGATCATTGAGCAGATCACGGTGGGTGAGATGGAAGTATTCTGTTACCTGGTGGCTTGTGAAGAGACCCG
>PPDG01000565.1 GCA_002899795.1 Desulfobacteraceae bacterium
GACCTTCGGAACTCAGCGCTGGATCCAACTTTTGTAGGAACTATTCCCATAGGGGATGGCCTGTTGCGCAAGGTACGAGCTGCCCAGTACAAACCCAAGGTGGTGCGGGTGGTATTGGATATCGAGACAATAGAAGACCACAAGATTTTTTCCTTGAGTGATCCCTTCCGCATTGTGATCGACGTTACGGGGGAGAGCAGAAAACGAGTACTGTTAACTGGTAAGGGAGAGGTTCCGAGCATTACCTTGGCCCAACAGCTGGGATTGGGAGTAAAAAAGGTTGTTATCGATCCTGGCCATGGGGGCAAAGACCCGGGAGCGGTAGGTCCGAGCGGAGTACGTGAGAAAGATGTTGCCCTGGCTATTGCCAAGAAACTGCAAAAGAAACTGAGAGAAGAACTGAAGCTGGAGGCTATTCTCACTCGAAAATCGGACACATTTCTACCGCTGGAGGAACGCACTGCTTTTGCCAACACCCAGAAAGCGGATCTTTTTGTTTCCATCCATACCAATGCCCATAAGAATAAGCGTGTTTATGGTATGTCAACCTACATTCTCAACGTGGCCACCGACGCCGAGGCAGCGCGACTGGCGGCCTTTGAAAATGCCGTTTCCGCCAAACGGATCAGTGACTTGGAGAAGATACTCAACGATTTGATGCTGAATTCCAAGATTAATGAGTCCAGCCGCCTGGCCGACGCAGTTCAGCATGGGCTGCTTAAGCGTTTGCCGAAAAACTACAGTAGAGTCAAAGATCTCGGTGTGAAGCAGGCACCTTTCTATGTGTTAATTGGAGCGCGGATGCCCTCGATCATGGTGGAGGCTTCGTTTGTCACCAACAAACGGGAGGAGAAGAGATTGGCAAGTGGTGCCTACCAGGACGCAGTTGCCGACGGAATTATAGCGGGAATTAGGTCCTACATTAAACAGATCGAGAGCGTTCCTGATCGAGGATGAAGCAGAGGAGAGGATAGGTTGATTAGAGAATTAGAGAACTAGAGAATTAGGGAATTAGTCAAATAGCTCAGTTGTTAACCTTTCCCGCTTACTGCGCGAAGCGCTCTGAGCCTGCCTGCCCTGAGCATGTCGAATGGGTCGAAGGGCTTACTGCTCACTGCTTACCGTTTTTCGTTTACGATTTAACTAATTAACTAATTAACTAATCGACTAATCAACTAATTAACGACTTTAGGGATTTGAGATTGAAGGACAGTATGGAAACAGAGATCAAGCCAGGAGCGAATGTCGAGTTTTTTGAGAGCAAAAAGCTCCTGTGTGCGGTATGCCTAGAGGTGAAGAACAGTCGGGTGCTGGTGCTGACGGAACAAGATCGCGAGGCTAATGTTTCTCTCAAGCGCATTCTTCATATTGATGATGAACTCCTTGATGTCGAACAAAGCAGGACTCAGTTGGTGGCTGCCCTCCAGGAGGCGGCAGCGAGGCGCCATAATCTCATGAACCGCGTCTCCGTGGAAGAGTTGTGGGATTTGCTACACGAGGAAGAAGGAGGGTTCGCTAGCCAACACCTGGCAGAAATCTGTTTCAATGAAGATATTACTGCAGATCATACCTCTGCTGTGTTCAGAGCTCTCCTCACAGATGACCTCCACTTTAAGTACAAGGGGGGGCTTTTTTACGCCAACAGCCCAGAAAGGCTTGAACAGATAAGAATTCAGTATGAACGACAAGCCCAGAGGGAAAAAGAGTTGGCAGAGGGGAGTGCTTGGCTCGCAGCAGTGTGGAAGGGTGAACCAGCCGTAGAACTCGAGAATCGGGAACACTATGTACAAATGCTCCAAGATTTCTGTCTCCTGGGTAACGAGGCCCCCAATTACCAGCAAATCAAAAAAATCCTTACCATGGCTCACGTTCCCGTGCCGCAGGGAGTATTCGAACTACTGGTCAAGTTGGGTATCTGGGGGGTGGATGAAAACCTTTACCTCCATCGTTTTGGTATCCAACAAGAATTTTCATCTGACATTCTCGACGCTGCCACTCAGGTTGCCGGAGATTTGGGGGGTACGAGTAAGAGGGATGAGGGAGGCTTACGTGAGGATCTTACCTCAATCTCCGTTCTGACCATCGACGGATCTACGACGAGAGATTACGACGACGGGCTCAGCATGCGTGCAGTGGAAAATGGCACTGAGGTTGGAATCCACATTGCTGATGCAGCAGCGGTAGTTTTTCCTGATAGTCCCTTGGACAACGAGGCTCTGGAACGGGTTACCTCCCATTATTTACCAGATACCAGAATCCCCATGCTGCCTACAATGATTTCCGAAGATGTCTGTAGCCTCAGACAAGGGGAGGAACGGTTGGCTTTGAGTTTGCTGGTTCGCTTTGACAGTGAGGATCAGCTGCAAGATTACCGGTTTGTTCCAAGCCGGATACGAGTCCAGCGACAACTTACCTACTCAGAAGCCAACGAGTTGGTGGCAACTGAAGAGGATCTTGGTAAACTTTACCGTCTTTGCACCCGACTCCGGCGACAGAGGATTAAACAGGGAGCGCTTCTCTTACCACTGCCCGAACTCCGTATCTGGGTGAACAGCAATAACGATATTAATATTGGCAAGCTGGATCGTGAGACTCCTGCACAGCTGATAGTCTCCGAGCTCATGATCTTGGCCAACGGTTTAGCTGCTAAAGCGCTGGCCGCCAATAATGTTCCAGCTATCTATCGCAGCCAAGAGAAACCCCAAGAGAATCTCGTGGGTGAAGGCACTGATGATCTCTATCTCAATTATTCGCAACGCCGTTATCTGAGCCGAGCCGAACTGGGCGTTAAACCTAAACCACACAACGGCCTGGGCCTAACCGCATATACCAATTGGACGTCTCCCATCCGCCGTTATATGGATTTGGTGGTTTTACGGCAGCTAAAGAGTATGGTGCAGGAAGAACTTCCCGTCTATACGCTGGAAGCCCTGGAGCCAATTGTTGCCAGGATAACCATTGGTCAGAGTCAAGCTTTGCAAATGAAAAGGGAATGGACAAGATATTGGATTCTTAAATATTTGGAAAAGGAGCAGATCAAGTTATTGGACGCTCTGGTCTTAAGACAGGGCAGGAGAACTTACAATTTGTTAATACCAGAGTGTCTGTTGGAAGCCAGGATGCCTCTGGAGGAGGGAAGGGGCCTAAACCCCGGAGATCATTTTCGAGTGGAGGTAGTACGTGTGAATGCCAGGGAGGAGGTCCTGAAACTAAAGATGGCATAAGGACTACAAGCAGTTGGCAGGTAGCAGCAGGAAGAAATCTGAGGTCAGAGATCAGACGTCAGAAGTCAGGGATAAAGCTGATCTCCGATCTCCGACTTCTGACCTCTATGGTAGACGACTTCAACGCTTAACCGTTTATTTGCTTCTCGTTCCCTGCTTACTGCTTACTATCTTTCTCACCACCTCCCTGCATCAGATAAGCTTCAATCAGCTCGTCCAAATCACCATCCAGGACTGCATCAACATTTCCCCTTTCCAATTGAGTTCTGTGATCTTTCACGAGTTGGTAGGGATGAAGCACGTAAGAGCGGATCTGACTACCCCAAGCGATATCTTCGAGGGAATCATGGATTTCCTGCATTTTCTCTGATTGGAGCTGCTGTTCCCTTTCATAGAGACGCGAACGCAACACCTTCATAGCCATTTCTCTGTTGCGGTGTTGTGATTTTTCATTCTGACACTGAACAATTATCCCTGTGGGTATGTGGGTTATGCGGACCGCTGAGTCGGTCTTGTTGACATGTTGGCCACCAGCCCCACTGGCTCTGTAGGTGTCGACCTTGATCTCCGCGGGTTTGATTTCGATTACAATTTCATCTTCCACTTGAGGGTAGACGAATACCGCCGCGAAAGAGGTATGGCGTCGACCGCTGGCGTCAAAAGGGGATATACGCACCAGGCGGTGTATGCCCTTTTCGGCTTTTAGTAAGCCGTATGCATATGGGCCGCTGGAGGCATAAGTAACGCTCTTAATACCCGCCTCCTCACCGGGCTGTATGTCGATAATCTGATTCTTGAACTCCCGTTTCTCAGCCCAGCGCAAGTACATCCGCAGAAGCATCTCCGTCCAGTCCTGGGCTTCAGTCCCACCGGCGCCGGCGTTTATGCTAACAATTGCGCCGAGAGGATCATCAGCACCGCCCAACATTCGTTGGAATTCTTGGGCTGATATCTCCGCATCGATGGCCTTGAGTTTTTGAGATATCTCGTCCAGTTCTTCAAGGTCTTCCTCTTCGAGGGCCATATCCAAAAGAATGGTGACATCTTCCAGTTCGTCGTTCAACCGCTCGAATCGCTCTACGATATCGGAGAGAACTGCGCGTTCTTTTAAAAGCTGAGGCTGTTTGTCAGGGTTGTCCCAGAAGCCTTCCTTGGACATTATGGTTTCAATTTGCTTAAGGCGGTGGGATTTTTGGGGGATGTCAAAGATGACCTCGCAGATCTTGTAACCGGTCAAGCAGTTCTTTGATCTGTGATTTAGATGGAGAAGTCATGAATTTCTCTCCTTTGCTTTTCGCAGTATTGTCATACTTAAGTCAACCATACTTTTCATCTTTTGTACAGAGGTCGCTCCGATTTTCTGAATGAGTGAGCACGCCGCGAACTGACCACTAGGCACTGGGCACATTTTAGATTTGTCCTTCGGACTCCCACCCTTCGGGCGGGTTCCCAGTTTCGGATTGCAGATTTCGGATTTGCGATATTGGTCCTCCGGACTCCCCACCCTACGGGCGGGACCCGGTTTCGATGCTCAAGGCTCGATAGCGATCTACCGCTTACTGCTTACCTTTCCGTACGAGTGCATAACCAAACCCCAAGAAAGAGATGGCGACACAACTCCAGGCGAACCAGTCACCATAGCGGGTGTAAATGGTCTTGCCTTTTCCTAACCGGAGAGTAGACACCAAGGTCTCGTCCTCGTACAAGCCGGTCTTCTGAAGGATACGGCCTCGAGTATCGATGAAAGCACTGATTCCGGTGTTGGCGCAGCGGGCAATGGGTATTCGATTCTCAACTGCACGCAGTACCGCCATGGAAAGGTGTTGGTGAGGGGCGCTGCTACGACCAAACCAGGCATCGTTGGTAATGTTGACCAACAGATTGGCACCACCATTGGCCAGGTTGCGACTGAGTTTGGGAAAGATGGCTTCGTAACAAATAAGCACACCCACTCGCGCTGCAGACACTTCCAGCACTACAGCTTGTTTGCCGGAAGCGAAGTTTCCAGCAGCTTGAACTAGTTTGTCCACAAAAAACAAAATCTTCTTCCACGGGACATATTCGCCGAAGGGTACCAAATGGATCTTGTCATAATAGCCAGTAACCATCCCATCGCCATCGAGAAGATAGGCGCGGTTGTATAAGCTCAATTCTTCTCCCTTTCTGCGATAGGCAGGACTGCCGAATAGCAAGGGTTTCTTCAGTTTTTGTACCTCTTGAATGAGGGTCTTGGTGTTCTGCCGGTCTGCCAGGAAATAGAAAGGTGTGGCCGTCTCAGGCCAAAGCACCAGATCGGGCTGTTGCTTGGCTATCTCTTTGGTTAGCCGTACATATTTTTTCAGGGTGGCTTGCTGGAAAGCCGGGTCCCACTTGGTATCTTGGCTTACATTACCCTGCACCATAGCAACTTTGAAGGATTGATCCTGGTGGGATTCAAAAGTGGCCAATCGCCACCGGCCATAGCCATAGACTACCGAGAACAAGCCGACCAGCAGTAGGGTGGAAATAAGTCGAGGCACTCTTTTTCTCTGGTGCTTTGAGCCGAAGATCATCCGGTAGAGTAAAGCACTCGAGAGGACCAGGACAAATGAAATCCCATAGACGCCGGCGAGGTCAGCCATTTGTATGACCGAAAGCCACCGGTACTGGCTATACCCCAGGTTTTCCCACGGAAATCCGGTCAGTAAATGACTCTTTCCCAATTCTAGGGTAACCCAGAGAAAAGGCGCAAGCGGAAGCCACGGCAGACCCCTCTGCCGCAGCCAGCTTAATCCTGCACAGAAGAGTCCTGGAAATAGAGCCAGATAGGCCACTAGCAGAAAACAAACCCCCAGGCTGACCGGGAGAGAAAGATTACCGTAGTGGTTTACTACATAGGTGATCCAATAAAGCAGGCTCAGGCCATGGCATACCCCGGCGAACCAACCAAGGGTGAAGGAAGCAGGAGCTTTGTTGGCTGCTGCCAGGAAGAGTAAAGGAATAAGAACCGCCCAACCAACCAGAGGGTGGCCAATGGGGGGGAAACAGAAAGTGAGGAGTAGGCCTGAAAAGGCTGCGATAAAGTAGTGCTTTGGACTCGCATTGAAGAACTGCTGTCTATTCACTCTAGCTCCAGACGTAATTTAACATCGAAAACCTGGTCCTTGGGACCAGGTCAGAATACAGTGGCTTTGCCGGTACAGGTGCGAGCTCTCTTGGAGTACTGGAGTATTGGAGTACTGGAGTGTTGGCAAAAATGAGAGCCCGAATTTAATTTGAATTGGTTCTTTCATTACTCCATTACTCCACCACTCCATCACTCCAGCCGACTGCTGCAAGGGGGAAAGAGTGTGGAAACCCCCTCAGAAGGCAGTCCAAAGCCGAGTCCTTTGGGTCCGGATTCTTTACTTTCTCGTGGCTTGGCCACTGGCGGAGGCCAACCTATATTAATATCTGCAAGCCACAAACAAAAATCTTTAATTGTAATCAATGATTTCAATATGTTATGTCGTTGAACAGCTCTGCAAACGGAGAGCATTCTACCATGAAAACAGGCGGCATTCTAGAGGGGGTAATGTCTGGGAGGATTTGGTTAGAGGTGGCATGGAGGTTGTTATCATTGCTGCTCAGCAACCACCTCGCGAATGTATTGACGGTCATCGTCTGAAATCTCGACGAAACGAACACCTATTCCTCTGGGCTCATCGCTACCTTCTGGATTGTAGATGTTTGACCTCGCAACCCGGGCGCTGGCTCTCAGAAACTGTCGGGAATGGGGCACCTTAATAATCATACGAAAAGTTTCGTTGGATTCGGGTTGTTCTTGGCAGTGTACGAATGCGCCCCCGAGACTGATATTATTGACCTCGCCTTCAATTGGACCCTGGGCGGTTAACATCGTAACGGGCCAGGTCACCTCTACTCTAGGAAACTGGCGTTTATCTTCTCCCACAGAGAACTCCTTTTGCACCGCAGGCCATTTGAATGCGGTCTCTGGCCCGGATTATTCACGAATCGGCTGCTCCGACCGTGGATATGACCTTCCTTCCGGGCGTCCTCGGGCCTTGAACCCTGCGACGTACTGTGCAAGTACGCCTCGGATTCAAGCCCCTGCGGTTGCCCGGTGGCACGCCCATCTTCACGGTCTCGCGACACAGATTCATGAATAATCCAGGCTAGTCTTTTCAGTTCAGAAAGAATGTTAACGTTCAGTATTGGTTGGGGGGTCTTTAGTGTATGTGTCTTATTTCTTTACTTTAATTCTAACCTTGCGAATCTTTCTGGCATCTGCCGATTCGATTGTCATTTCAAGAGGGGCGTGGATTATTGTTTCGTGAGGTTGCGGGACTCTGCCCAACAAACTGGTTATGAACCCTCCAACCGACTCGAAATTCCCTTTCGGGATTTGAAGGTCAAAATGTTCGGTTAGTTTTTCGATTTCAAGTCGTGCGTCCACCAAGAGATCACCTTCGTCGGTGGCTACCATGAGGATTTCGTCATCGTCGTACTCGTCGCGGATTTCGCCGATGATCTCCTCAATGATATCTTCGATGGTAACCAATCCTGCAACACCGCCATATTCGTCGATGACGATGGCCATATGGGACATCTTGTCGCGAAGTTCTGTGAGGAGGTGGCTGATCTTTTTAGTTTCGGGGATAAAATAAGGTGTGCGTACTATGTCCTGTAAATCTAGATGCTTCTCGCCCCAAGAGGACAGCAAGTCCTTCACATGTAGAATTCCAATAATGTCGTCGATATTATCTGCATACACAGGGAAGCGAGAGTGGCCCTTGTTGATGACCAATCGGAGAAGTTTTTCAATGGGAGTGTCACCGCTGACCATTACCGCATCAGTGCGAGGGACCATAATCTCTCTGGCCACAGTGTCGCGAAAGGAGAGAATACTCTGCATCATCTCTCCTTCGTCTTCACTCAGGAGCCCTTCCTCCTCACCGACGTCAATGAGTTGCTGAATTTCTTTTTGAAGCTCAGGATGTGATGTCTTTTTGCGGTGTCGTAACTTGAGGAGGGTGGCGATTTTTCGCCATAAGCCTGTTTCGGGTCCTTCTTCCAAGGGACTCAGAATCTCCTTATGTATAGGGGGACGTGTTTTCGCCCCAAGTTCGCTTGGCCCCGGTGCGCTGAGGTAACTTCACCCGGATATTTCATGAATTACTTGCTGCGACCACGGATATGATCGCCCTTCCTGGCGTCCTCGAGTGTCGGCCCCTGCGACGTACCGTTCAGGTACGCCTCGGAACCAACACCCTGCGGTTGCCCGGTGGCACGTCCATCCTCTTCGCGCTCGCTGCGCTCCGCTCAGTCCCGCAAGCGGGTTCCCAGTTTCGTGGTCTCGC
>PPDG01000258.1 GCA_002899795.1 Desulfobacteraceae bacterium
CCGCTCCGCTCAGTCCCGCAAGCGGGTTCCCAGTTTCGTGGTCTCGCGACAGCAATTCATGAAATATCCGGGCTAGAACTCCCACATCACCGGATTATCATCCAGGTGGTCGGCGACAGACCGGCCGATACGGTCTATTTCCTCCAGGTCGTCAGGAAGGAGCTGGATCTTCACCGCTTTGGCGTTGTCCAAAACTTGATCGGCTTTACGGGCCACGGCAATGGCGCAGGTCTGCGGCTGAGCAATGATCCAGGCAAGTGCCAGTTGCGCCAGGCTTACCTCATATCGTCCTGCGATCGGGCGCAGGTTGTCCAAGGCTTGCTGCACTCGCTGGTAGTTATCGGCTTGAAACAGCCTGTTTCTCGCCCTGTGATCTCCCTTGGCGAATTTGTGGTCGGGACCAAATTTCCCCGTCAATAGTCCCTGGGCAAGAGACGAGTAAGCTAGAATGGTAATGTTGTTCTCTATACAGTAGTCCTGTGCGTCTTTTTCCAAATATCTCCAGAATAAAGAGTAGGGCGGTTGCAGGCTGTCTATGCGGCCATGACCAGATGCTTCTTCCAGCTGCGTCCTGGAAAAGTTGGACACCCCGATGGCGCGGATTTTACCCTGCTTCCTGAGGTCATTCAACGCCCGCATGGTCTCCTCAATGGGAACAAGTTCAGTGCCCCATGAACCAGCAGGCCAGTGGATCTGGTAGAGGTCCAAATAGTCCGTTTTGAGGTTCTTCAACGAGCCATGGCATGCCTCCATGACCTGATCGTACCTGAGATGGTTGGAAAAGACTTTGGTTGCGTAGACTACCTGATCCCGAACGTCAGCGAGCGCTTCACCGACGATTCGCTCAGAATGACCATTTCCATAATACTCAGCGGTATCTATGGTGGTTATACCCGCCTCAAACGCAGCCCGCAAGGCCTCGATGGTCTCGGAATCATCGATGCCTACCCACATTTCTTTACCGGCCTGCCAGGTTCCCATAATGATGGGTGTGATTTTCACTTCAGACGTACCAAGAGAGCGTAATTCCATAGCTGCCTCCTAATATAAATGGTATGGTCCACGTAATGATCTATGAAACATTTAGACAGAAAATACAAAAAACACAACCACGATTCAACGACGCAACCATTTAGACTTTCCGCTTCGGGGCACCATTACTTCAGAGAGCCAACAGACCGACACTTGTTCGTGGATGATAGCTTCAGGGTAGAGTTTTGTTAAAGAGCAGTCAACTGCGGAAGTGGGGAGGGAGGCTATATGGATTTCAATTCTCAAAGGATTCTCGGCCGGACCGGCCTCAGGGTGGGCCGCTTGGGAGTAGGGTCAAGCTATGGTGCGCCGGCTGAAGCTTTTGAGGAAGCCTTCGAGCGAGGGTGCAACTATTTCTATTGGGGCTCTTTGCGCAGAACTGGCATGTGCCAAGCCATCAAAAACATTTGCCGAAAAGGAAAACGTGACGAATTGATTGTGGTGATTCAAAGCTATTCCCGTTCTGCTTTTCTCCTCGAAGTCCTCTACCGCCGAGCACTGAAGCTTTTGGCACTGGATCATGCCGACGTCTTGCTTCTGGGATGGTACAGGAAGAAACCTCCCCAGAGGATTCTCGATAAGGCCAATGCTATGAAAAACAAAGGTATGTTCCGGTTCTTGGCTCTATCCAGTCACAACCGACGACTATTCCCAGAGTTGGCCAAAGAAAACATCTTTGACATCTTTCACCTTCGCTACAGCGCCGCACACCGCGGGGCAGAATCGGAGACGATCCCCTACCTGGAAGGCAAAAACAGTCCAGATATAGTCAGTTACACTGCAACGAGATGGGGTCAGCTTCTTCAGGAGAAAAACATGCCACCGGGTGAATCAGCACCAGCATCCAGTGACTGTTACCGATTCGTTTTGTCCCATCCAGCAGTAGATGTTTGCATGACCGGACCTAAAAACCTGCAACAAATGCGAGAGGCTCTCAGGACCCTTGACCTCGGTCCATTGGGAGGTGATGAACTGGAGCGAATGCGAAAAATCGGCGACCATATAAGGGGATAGATCCCAAAGAAAGGTACAAGGAGTAAAGCTTAGGGCATGGAGAAAGACAGCCCTTCGGCAAGCTCAGGACAGGCTGGCAGACTGCAGCCCCGCGACAAGCTCGGGACAGGCGGGCAGCAGGCAGATTCGAACCTACGTGGAGAGGTGGTAGTTGATGGAAATTCTAAATCACAAATCACGGTGGCTAAGGTTTCAGTGTTCAGGTTTCAGATTCTGTGTTTCTTTTTGCTGACACCTGAAACCTGACACCTGAAATCCTATCCTCAGTGTCTACCAATTCTCACCCAGTAGCTCAAAATAGGCCTGCGGACTGATACAAGCGGGGCATACTTCCGGCGCTTGGTTGGACTCGTACAGGTAGCCACAGTTAAGACAACGCCAGACAACAGCCTCTTCTCTTCTAAAAATCCGTCCCTCTTTGACATTGGCGGCCAGATCCATATACCGCTTTTCGTGCTGTCTTTCCGCCACACACACCGCTTCTAGGACCTCAGCCACGCGGATGAACCCCTCTTCGCGGGCGACCGCAGCAAATCCCGGATACATCTCGGTGTGCTCGTATCTCTCACCTGCTGCAGCTGCCAACAGGTTGTCATAGGTACTACCTATTACCCCAGCTGGAAAGCTCCACTTGATTTCCACTTCACCGCCGTTCAGAAATTTGAAGAACCTTTTGGCATGCTCCCTTTCATGGCTGGCTGTCTCTGCGAAGATATCTGCGATCTGTATGTACCCATCCTGCCTCGCTTGCTCAGCGAAGTAGGTATAACGGTTTCTCGCCTGCGATTCCCCGGCAAAGGCTGTAAGCAGATTTCTTTCCGTGTGACTACCTTTGAATTTGCCCACTTTGCCCCACTCCTTCTATGAAATAATGGTTTAACAAAGCCGTGGTCGCCCCTCTTATTCCTCCACGATAATGGCTTTCGGTGCACATTCATCCGCAGCTTTTCGCACCAGGTCTTCCAGGTGTGCAGGAACCTCGTCCACCAAAATTCTCGATATCATCTGATCTTCATCGTATTCAAAGACCTCCGGACACACCTTGTTGCAATTCCTGTCTCCCATACACAAGTCGTAGTCAATTTTCACCTTCATAAATATCTCCTTCTCTAAAATGGTTGATTTGGACTTCAACTGCTGGTGGGGTTCCCATGCTTCTACTTTCCTATCTTAACAATATTTGTGGCCAAATTCCAGGTGTCAGGTGTCAGGTGTCAGGGAGTAAAGCCGAAGGCGCTGCATTCTGAACACTGAAACCTTAATCTTTGTGATTTGTTGTTTGGGATTCTCAGTCACTCCAATACTCTAAAACTCCAGAACTCCAGAACCACTGGACATGCTTTACCGGCAAAGCTATTGAACTCTGACATGGCCCTGAGGACCAGCTTTTCTATGACTGAACAAAAACGGGTGGGAATTAGGAGGTCACACTCTTATCGAGAAACTCCAATACTCGAGCGAATACTCGTTCGGATACATCGCCCCGAAGGATTCCATGGCGGTCGGAGTTAAACATAATCAGTTCTTTATCTTGGGAACCGAGCTCCTCATATATGCGTTTGATGCCTTCGGGGTGAACAACCGGATCATCGGATGACTGTATCAGCAAGGCTGGAACACTCACCCGATCCAAACGTTTTGAAAGCTCGTCCGTAAGTTCCATCAATTCCTTTACCCCGCTAATTGGATTGCGAAAATAATTGATATGCGGATTTTCAGGTTCGTTGGGCACAAAGTGCCTGCGGCCATCATCTTTGACTAGCTTGTCCGCCAGCTTA
The DNA here is from genome assembly GCA_002899795.1 of Desulfobacteraceae bacterium. Taxonomy (GTDB): domain Bacteria; phylum Desulfobacterota; class Syntrophobacteria; order BM002; family BM002; genus BM002. The sequence continues at coordinate 3,825 of PPDG01000258.1, forward strand.
TTCCAGAGAACAACAGCCGGAGCCAGTCTGGCCGACCTCCTTCTGAGTCTCATGGCGCAATTGATGGCGAAGACTGCTCTTACTTTGTATAGCATGTTTGTGGCCGCAAGCAGGGCTAGGCCAGCGCCCACACTAAATCCACCCAGGACAACATCCTCGCAGCTATTTGCCAAGACCAGGTAGCCACGCTCCACCGACTGCAGCCAATCCTCCCAGGTTCTGAGGGCCAGATCTTCGGGGCTGGTTCCATGGCCTCGAAGGCGAGGGGTAAAGACTGTGTAACCATGCTGATGCAGGTATGTGGCAAGCGGCCTGACCTCCTCCGGAGCTGCCATATAGCCATGCACAAGCAATACTCCGGCTTTTGGACGAAACCTGCGGTAAAAGGTGGGAGCACCGATTTTCCTGGGTTTTGATTCGTCTTGGCGGTAATAAGCCTTATAATCGTCGGCGAATTCCTGCTTCGCTATGCGAAGAAACTTCCGCCGTAGCCGCCAGCGCAGCAACCACTGGGGTTGCTCCGCAACTACCCGCAGTTTTCTAGTGAGCGGGTGGAGGAATTCCACCTCATTCAGAATAACCTGGTACGGATTATCTCTGCGGATAGTGTGGAAGTTGAAAAGTGGCTTCATCCTCAGCTTTTGCTTGTGAATAGTATTCCCTTCCATACGAATCACGCCGCCTTTTTCTGCAACCTCGAGGAAATCTGCCAGTATTTGGTGATATCGGCGGCATAATCGGACGCATTGATCATGATGCAGTCCCGAATGAAACCGGATATTCTTCAGCTTGGTGACGGTTTCTGTGGCCAGATAGAGTCGCTCCGCCAAGTCGAACAGGTTCAGGCGGTGACCCGGGTAGTATTTCAGGATGTAGGCGATCAGATGGTCATAATTGACGGTGGTATTAAGATAAATGGAGGCCATGACTTTCCTGGTGAGATTGCCGGCAATTCGCCGCATCAACGGCCTGGAAGGCAGCACCCCGTCGGGCAGGATGGGCCGTTGACTGAGTATGTCTTGCTGAATCTTGCGCTTTTTGAGTAATGGACTGATGGCGAGGGGTTTACCGAAAGTGATATCGATATCCACCCCCGAAAGAAGCATGGTCCCCTCGGTTTGTAGTTCTTCCACTATCCGCTCGGGAAGGTCTCTCACCACATAAGATGCGATCTTCTCAATGGCGTTTTGCTGTGAACGAATAGGGTAATAGGTTACATTCACCGGCACCAGGAACGTCTCTCGCTCGCTCACCTGGTCGGGGGATGAGAGATCGAATACCTCCAATTGCTGTTGGAGCAAAGCTGGATCTGTCTGCCGCAAGTGGCAAAGCCGTCTACGGTAAAACTCAGTTCGCAAGGCCAAGGCTGCAGCGCCGGTGTGTGGCGGCCGTCGAGTACCTGTGGCGCTGTAGATAAGGAATTTACCGCTCTCGACGATTTTCTTATCCTTGACCATAGACCCTTCCGGAAAGATTAACCAGGGATGCTCACCCATCAGCAAAGAGCGAATGATAATCTTGTCACGGTTGGGATCCTTGGTGGAAACCGCACCCACACCATCCAAATAACTCCCGAGAGGTCCGGTGAACAGACCGTGGTGGGCGAGGGACATTACCGGCCTGCCGGTGAGTTTGTAAATCTGGTAAGGAAGAATCAGGGTTTCCAAGCGGGTGAAATGATTTACTGCAAGTATAGACACCCCATCTGGGATATTTTCAGCGCCATAAACGCGGACCGAGGCTTTGAACAACCGCTCTAATGCCTTTATCCCCAGCTTGCTGAGCGAAAAAACCAGGCGGCTGATGTCTGCCATAGTACCTCTCGCTTGTGATCAGCGGTCACAATGGTTAAGAAGTTGCGTACCAGATATATTTTCCCACAGCTTTGAACCGCGTGTATAGTATTTTGCACTATAAGCTGCCCTTTTGCACGTTACGTGCCTAGAGCGGATATTTTACGGATCGTTTGATACAATCCGTGAAACATCCGGCCTAGTGGTTCATGGGAACTCTGAAGGCAAGGTCAGTCAGCTTTGTCCACAGACGGAGAAGCCAGTTTAGTTGGGCGTCACGGCTAATGTGCAATGAGTTGATATATCACGGCTATGGAAGGAACTGAAAGGGTAGGAAGGCGTTAGTCGGTCTTGCTGGCCATTTTCATTCCATAGAGCTTTGCAATCATTCTGTGTAAAATCTCACGGTCATCGGCTGACATCCTTGTGAACTGCACACCTATCCCATATTGGGGGTCGCCTTCGCTGGATTTTAAGACCGTCGACCACACCACCTTTCCATTGAGATTCATCGTTTTGTACTCTGGCGCCCTAATGACTATGAGAAGGCCTTCCTCTAATGGTGGCATGTCTTTGCAGGAGACAAGCGCACCTTTAGAGCTGACGTTTTCTATTTTCCCCTCCACCTGAGTTAGAGGCGATAACATGGTGACCGGCCATTTGACCGGGACTCTGGGAACGAAGCGTTTTTCCTGCTTAACCATCTGTGCGCCTCCCCCTTGTGAGATTATCTCCGCACGTGGAGTCAAAGTTGCAGGAAATATGCCATCAGTCTTTCATCTCTGGTATTGATTTCAACCCTGTTCCTGCCCATAGTCCAGCTGGAGGGCAGCATGCCGGCTCGGCAATGAATTTTAGAAATAGCAATTGAGCCTTTACTATGTCTGCTACGAATACTATATAGGTATCATAAAAGAAAAGAAAGCTACTGGTCTCAAGGAAGGAATCCAGGCCCAAAGGACCTCGCTTTTAGTTGCCTCTGAGGGGCTCCAATCGTCTTTCCCCTCTTGCGGCAGTCTGATGGGTGATGGAGCATTGCAAAATATCAAATTCCAAGCAACAAATCTCAGGGTGTCGGGTGTCGGTGTTCAGGTGTCAGGGAATTAAAGTGAAAACGCTGAAACCTGAAGACTTAAAACCGAAACCCAAAATTTTGGTTCCGCCTTCGGCGGATTATTTGTCGGTAACTTTCAGAGACAAGAGGAGGGAGGGAAATAAAGCTAAAGTGAAACCTTCATTTTAGCCAGAAACCGTATATATTAGAAAGACTTGCAGACCAACAGAAACGGTGACCTTATTCGTGGCAATAGCGTTATTAGCGTTGATTATTAAAGCAGATCATTTTAAACCCGCTCCACGTACTCGCCTGTGCGGGTATCTATCTTCACCGTCTCACCTTCGTTAATAAAGAGAGGAACCTGGATGACCAATCCTGTCTCTAAGGTGGCTGGCTTGGTGGCACCCGTAGCTGTGTCCCCCCGCACGCCAGGGTCCGTCTGTGCGATTTTCAACTCCACGAAGATGGGGAGCTCGATGCCGATTGGTTTGTTATTGAAAAAAAGCATCTTGACGTCGATGTTTTCTTTGAGAAAATCTCTACTGTCACTCAAATGCTCCTGGTCGATGAAAATCTGCTCGTAATTCTTGTTATCCATAAAGCAGTAACCTTCACCATCCTGATAGAGGTACTGCATCTCGCGTTCCACTAGGTCAGGGCGGTCGACCTTCTCGCCTGATCGAAATGTTTTTTCCAAGACCTGACCGGTTTCCATATTTTTGAGACGGGTCCTGACAAAAGCGCCGCCCTTACCTGGCTTGACGTGGAGAAAATCAACAATAAGAAAAGGCTTGCCTTCCAATTCAATTTTCAACCCTTTGCGAAAGTTAGCTGTGGAATACATAATCCCCTCGCCATCTACCCTTTGTGGAGTTCTGGAGAACTGGTCAAAACTCCCAAAATAGTCCATCCCCGTTTTTCTTGAATCTTCCTCAAGGGTAGTGTTTGAAGTGGTAGACCTAAATAGAGTCTAACCTTTGGTATGTTTTCTGATAAAGGCGGAAAGCTTCTCAGGGTCAAGGCTCGGCGGCGTTGACGGTGGTGGCATGGATTCTGGGGCAGCCTTCTCCCGCAGCTTGCCCTGCCAGGCCTCAAGCACTGAAAGCAGAGTGCGGCCCTCCTGGGGTACACCGATTCGCTTCTCCAATTCCGCAAGCTTAGCTTCAACCTCCTCAGTTTCAGGTGATGTTTCGAGAACCTTACGATACACCTCTATGGCCTTGTCCACATGGCCTTGCTGTTCGTAGAGTTCAGCCAGGGTAACAGTGTCCATCATCTCTGCATCTTCCGGTGAAGCCTCTCTAGCCACCGATGCAGCCCCGGCTTCGTCCACTTCAGTTTCCACCTCGGCTACCGCAGACGGATGAAGTGCCTCGAAAAGCTTCTGGTAATGAAAAGCTTGCTCAGAATCACCCTTCTTGTCATACAGCTCAGCCAGGTTCCGGTAAATAACCGTGTTAATCTCCAGCATCTCTTTTGCCTTCAGGAGTTCAGTTTCAGCACTGTCCAGCGCCCCAGTACGAAGGTAGGACAGTCCGAGAATTACCCTGGCTCGGAGATCATGCGGGCGGAGGCGAAGCCCTTTAGTACAGATTTCGATGGCCTCCTCATACATCTCTCGCTCCCAAAGTGATTCGGCAAGATAAACAAAAACCTGCGAGGAGGGATCCTTGCTCATCATCTGCTGGTACACTTCAAGCTCGTCCATGGTCTGCTTCCTGTGGAGTGGGTGTTGGGATCTGTTGTTCTGTGGGTTGAGTCGCCGCTACTATAGTTACTTTGCCTGATAAAAGCAATACTCACCTAGCCCGGATATTTTATGAATTGCTGTCGCGAGACCACGAAACTGGGAACCCGCTTGCGGGACTGA
>PPDG01000091.1 GCA_002899795.1 Desulfobacteraceae bacterium
GGTTAGCCCGGGTATTTCATTAATTGCTGTAGCGAGATCACGAAGATGGGCGTGCCACCGGGCAACCGCAGGGTGTTGGTTCCGAGGCGTACCTGAACGGTACGTCGCAGGGGGAGCCTGTCCTGAGCCTGTCGAAGGAACACCCGAGGACGCCAGGAAGGGCGGCCATATCCGTGGTCGCAGCAAGTAATTCATGAAATATCCGGGCTCCTAGGCGGAAGCATAGACGCCTCGACTTATGCGCTTTATTTTGCCTTCTTTACCCGCCCTGTAGAGAATGCTCCTAATGCTGTTGTCAGGCAGGCCTGTTATCTTCTTTAATGTGGGTATGTCTATGCCTTTATTGTGCCTCTTTATTATCTTCAGGACCACGTCCGTGGGTGACTGCCTCCGGATCGTGCGGACTGCGGGCTTCTTGGCCGGGACTTTTTGCTTCGGCGCAGCCGTGGCCTTGGCTACCACCATATTGATCTTCTTCACATCTGCCATCAGATCCCCAAACTTACCAATTAGGTTCTTTATCGCCTTTTTGCGCTCGGCAACTGCTGGTTGCCGTCTTTGCCGTAAATAGTGCAGGGTACGAGTGGCTGCATGGAGAAACTGCATGGAAGCGGGTGAGGCCGATCCCTTTCTGACTCTCAAATAATTGCAGATCGGCAGTGACAACTCGATCAACTTTTTGCTATAGGGGTCCTTCGGGAGCTTCTCTTTCAGTCCCACAAGCTCCTTCTCAAACTTCCCAATAGTTTCAGGACTGATTTCCCAATCCAGGGTCAAGAGGCTTGCCTTCAGAGGTTCCAACACATCAACCTTTTGCTTCATGGTTTTCTCCTTATGCGCGAAACAGATGCTCCTCAAGGGAGCACATATCGTGCCAATTACTCATACAGGTTGCAACTTTCCCACGCCACACCGGGTCAAATAGCCGGGCTAGATTCGTTCAGGAATGATACCACCCGCGATTCAAACCAGTATTCTTTTTTCTTATTGAAGGAGATAAATCCCACATGCCCTCCGGAGTCTGGCATCTCAAGAAAAAAGTTGGGGTTTGCCTCTGCCTCTTCAATGGGGTAGCAGGGCTCGGCAAGGAAAGGGTCGTTATTGGCATTAACCAGCAGAGAAGGGATGGCTAGATTGGGCAAGAACTGTTTGCAGCTTGCCTGACGGTAGTAGTCGTCTGCGTCTCGAAATCCATTGATCGGTGCAGTGTAGCGGTCGTCAAATTCCTTGAATGTTTTGATCTGCTGGTAGCCCTCGTCGCTAATCCTGCCTGGCATGATGCGCATCTTTGCCTTGATTTTTTCATGGAGCATTCGAGTGAATCGCTTCATGTAGAACTTATTTGAAAACCTTGCCATCTTCTCAGCACCTGAGGCTAGATCGCAAGGGACTGAACAGGCCACGGCCCTTACAATTGCAGGATTCACTTCTTGACCACGCTCTCCCAGGTACTTGAAGGTCATGTTACCACCCAAGCTGAAGCCGACAAGGGCAATGGAACTGTATTCTTGGTTAGCGAACACGTGTTGAATGACCGCGTTGAGATCTTCGGAAGCCCCACTGTGGTAAAAACGAAGCTTTTTGTTTGGCTCACCACTGCAGCCTCTCATATTCCAGGCCAGTCCGTCCCACCCATTACGGTTAACTGCCCTGACCATTCCCATGATATACCAACGTTCCGAATTGCCCTCCAAACCGTGAGTAATTATTGCCAGTCTTTTTGCCCCCACCCTGGACCAATCGAGGTCCAAGAAATCGTCGTCCGGTGTCCAGATTCTCTCCCTTTCATAGGTAACCCCTTTCACCCTGCGAAATAGGGTGGGAAACAACGACTGAATGTGTCCATTACTAAACCCAAGAGGAGGAACATAGCTTGATTGAGATATAACCGGCATTTGACCTCTCACAGAGCTCACAGAGTTCTCAGAGAGCTCTTGGTGTCTTCGTGTCTTGGTGTCTTGGTGGTTCTAGTTAAAATCTTCTCTGCGATCTCAGCGCTCTCTGCGGTTAACGTTTTTCGCCGCGTGCCGCGAGGTAGATGGCGGCGAGAATGAGAGTGCCGCCTGCAAATTTCGTCCAGGTTAAGGTTTCTCCAAATATGATGTAGGCCAGTATGGTAGCGCCAATGGGTTCACCCAGAAGACTTACGGCGATGAGGCTGGCACTGAACCATTTGAGCGCCCAATTGTAGCTGCTGTGGCCAATGATTTGCGAGATCACGGCCATGCCGACAAATGCCGAGTAGGTCCCCGGGCTGAAACCCACAACCGGGAGACGCAGGGCAAGAACCAATGACCACAATATGATTGCCGCACTACCGTAACAGAGGACTATATATGCGAGCAACGAGAGCTTCTGCCTCAGATTACGGCCCAGCAATAGATACATTGCAGCACAGATGCTGCCGAGTAAGGCCAAAAAATCTCCCCATAATGCCTGGCTTCCAATGACAAAGTCTCCGGCACCAATAATAACGCCGCCTATGACGCTGATCACAATTCCGATTCTGGTCATCCAGCTCAGACGATCCTTGCTTATTAGAGGCGTTAACACGCCAACCCAGATCGGATTGGTGTTTACCAGCACCACGCTATTGGCCACGGACGTATAGTTTAGAGACGAAATCCAAGTACCGAAGTGTAAAGCGAGAAAAAGGCCAGCCAATCCGGCCAGAAGATATTCCTTTTTCTTCAGACCACGAAGTTCATCACCAACCTGCCACCAAGCAATGGGAGCCAATATCAGTGAAGCCAGGCCAACCCGGTATGCTGCGATTACCAGGGCTGGTGCCTCGGCCAGACGCGCAAAAATGGCCCCGGTGGAAACCGCCAAAACGCCACTAATCAGAGCCAGCGAAGGATTGAAGGGAGGGCTGTCCGTTCTATTCAAAGTCATGTGTGGTAGAGCTTTCAAAAACTCAGCCTTTAGAAATCCGCAATCTCACATCCCGAAATTACTGAATCCCTAAATCCCTGAATTCCTAAATCCCTGAATTCGTCTATTAGCCGGGAATGTAGCGCAAATGTGTGGCAAAGTCGAGGCTGAGAGCAAAGACAGAAGCCACAAAAGGAGTGAGAAACCAGGCAAGTAAAATATGAACAAGGGTCCGTCGCTGTATGGTATTGACGCCTTTAATGATTCCCACTCCCAGCACAGCTCCAATCACCGCCTGCGAGGTTGAGACCGGGACCCCCACCAGAGCATAGATATGAACGGTTATAGCCTGAGCCAGTACCACCGCCAGGGCAGAGAAAGGGTCCAGTCTCACCAGTTTCTGCCCTACGGTCTCCATTACCTTCTTGCTGAAGGTGAGAATCCCCAATCCAATACTCAATCCCCCAATCAGGGCAGCGGCAGAAGCGCTCAACATTCCAGCACCCACAAAAACCGCTGTCACATTAGCTACGTTATTTGCACCAAGGGCATAGGCACCATAGGAACCAGCAATAATGAGACACAGCCGCAGTAGAATGTCAGACTGAAAGATATTCAGATTCATGCTGTTGGCTACTGCAGCCAGCAGTTTGTAGACAATAATGGCTAAGACCATGCCTCCCACAGGGGTTCCTACCCAGCAAACCACCACCTTTCCGAGACCCGCGAAATTGAGCTGACGGTTGAGAATTCCGACTCCCAGAATGGCTCCCACTACTGCCTGGGATGTTGAGACAGGCAGTCCAAGTAGCGTCATAATTGTTACCGTACATGCTGCCGCTATGGATGCTATTATTGCCTGATTAGAGGTGAAGTGGGTAAGGCCTTTTAGGGTTTCTATCCCTGACTGCCCCCCCAAGAGGGCACCAGCGAGGACAAAGGAAGAGGCTAAGATTGCAGCCGTCCAGAATTTGACCATTCTGGAAGTTACAGCGGTACCAAAAACGTTGGCTGCACTATTGGCTCCCAGAGACCAGCCTAGAAATATTCCACCAAGAAGAGAAGTCATTACACCCGACGCTTAATATTGATTATGTAGACACTTCTTGATACACGATCAGCCTGATCAGCAATCTCGCCCATCTGGGCCACTAGTTCCTTGAGCTGCATCTTTTCAAAAGGGTCCATATCGGCGTCAAAAATTTTGCTGACTATTTCTCGCTCCATGTGGTCACACCTACTCTCGTGGCTGTCAATGGTGGATACCAGAGCTTTGATATCCTCGGTCTTATTAAAGTAGGCGTCGACCTGCCTGATTACTAGATCACAGCATTCCAGAGAAACCCGCATGAACTCTCTAATGCTCGGCACTATGAAATCTGGGATCTTTATCTTCTGACTTTGGACCATGAAGAGAACCGCTTCAAAATGATTGGGAATAAGGTCGATTGACTCGAGAAGCCTGAATATGTCCCCACGAGACTCGGGAATCAGAACTTTGGAATACATCATCTCCACGATGTCGTTGCGGATGTCATCAGCCCTGGATTCGAACTTGTGAGTTTGGGCAATGAGAAAATCGCAGTTTTCTCCGAGGCCGAAGTCAAAATAGCAATCCATGGCTTGCTCAAAGTGTTCCTGAGTCTTTTTCAGATTATCAAGGTAACCGAAAATCAACTCTTGAACTTGACGCTCTTTTTTGAAAAGCAATTTAAACATAACGAACCCCTGGAAGTGGATAAAGTGATCTGCCTAATGCCTTACGCCTCATGCCTTGCCGCTCGGACCAGCAAATCCATTGAACTCTGACCCCCGCAAGGCGGGATCGTGGATTGGCCCTCAAGACCAGGTTTTTCATGTTCAATAAATGCGACTATTGCCACCCTTGGAAATCAGCAAGCTTTGTGCCATTCTGATAGATATCTTGAAATTATAGATTAAGGTGGTTGCCCCTATGCTGCCAATGGAGCAACTATACAATTTCCTGGTTTGGGAGGAACTGCCGGAAACTCGCGATGAACTCAAGGTCCTCCGAATCTAAGGGTTTTAGGTGTCCCGCCTACGCTCTGTTGAGCTTCGGCGTGGCAAGCAGGTGTCAGGAAAAAGAAACATACCAGCTGAAACGTGTTGGAGCGAAGCGGAAATCCCGTCTGAAGCGAAGCGGCAGCGGGGAATACTGAAACCTTAGTCATTGTGATTCGTTTGATATTTGGGATTTGGGATTTGGGATTTCTCTTCCTCTCGTTGCATCCAGCCAACACATGTGTAGATTACCCTACAGCCCTTTCAGCTAATTCCCAGACAGAATACCTGCTAACTGCAAGAAATAGTAGATAATTACCAAAATGTCCTAATTGGTATATTTCTTGTTTAACAATTTGGTTTAGTAGGTGTGTGGGCAGGACATCCTAGGCCTCCTGTGCACTCCCCCAGCGGCACCCAATGGTAGTCGCTGGGGGTTTTCTTTTTCTTATCCCCATTGTTTGTTGGCCACCCGTGAGAAAAAAATAGTATTTATTCTCTTGACAAATCCGTTTTCGTTTGTGGTAAAGTCTAGATACTGCGCTTTTTGAGTTTTACACCCTTGATCCAATTGCATGGTCCTGCATTGCTCCCCTTTGTCTTGCCCATCTGCGGAGTAAGAAACCTTTTATTTCATTATCCATTGGGAGAAATGTTCGTTCCCGACTGAGTCATCAAACGAGGGGGAGTCATGGCGTCGACAATGGAAATGCGCAGCACCAAAATGCTGATGGAGTTGGAGGCCCTGGCAGAAAAACTCGGCATTCAAGTTGTTTACGAGAGGTTGCCTCGAAGCCGCAGTGGCCTGTGTCGCTTATATGATAAGTACATGCTCTTCGTTGAGAGGAATCTTGATGAGGATGAACAGGTTAGGATTTTTGTTGAAGCTCTCTCTCGTTTTCAGATCGATAATATCCAGATGTTGCCGAGGATTAGACACATTCTCCAGGAGTATAATTCGCCCATTCAGCCTCAATAGCTCGATAGGTCGAACACCTGAGGACGCCCGGAGGGTCTGAAGCGGTCGCAGTCACGCCGGGGCGTGATAAAATATCCTGGATTGAAGGAGGGAAGAGGTGAACAGTAAGCGCTGGGTGTTCATCCTCATGGCTGCCCTAATAGCTCTTTCCTATGTCATAATGTTTAGCGTGGAGGCTAAAGCAGATGGCTTTAGTAGTAGGTTAGTAAAATTTGACGGTAAGGTCGCCAAGGGCAAGCTGGACAGCAGCGGCAATCTGATCTTCATTGGGCGAGGAACATGGAATGCACCGCTTAAGATTAGATTCAGTCCATTCGTTAGGGCGTACTTCGAGTTGGTGCCATTCATTGAAACTGAATCTCATGGCATCTTGGGTGAATATACTATTACCGTTACCTTTGTCCCAAAGGCCCGTGACGCTTCTCATCAGAATTTAAGATTTGGAATCACAAACCGCGACGGCGACGAAGTGACGAGCAATGGTGTGGCTGCTCTAAACGGTTCAGGGTGGGCGATTGGACTTGCTACTGAGCGAGAACCCTTCGAGATAAACGTTTCCTACTCGTCAGAAAAAAGCAAAGACCTGACTCCGGTAGACTCCCAGCAAAATAATCCTTCATAGCAGGAGGAAAAGAAGATGGTGAAGAAACGGTATGGATTGGTATTTGCCTTGACCTTAGCATTCCTGTTAACGACGGTGGGGTCCGCCGTGGCTGTGGAGTCCGGCCGTTACCAAGCTATGCAAATAAGCGTCGGGAAAAAGAACGAATACAACATTTTTATCCTTGATACCAAAGAGGGCCACATGTGGCTTTTGGAAACCAGAGAAAGCAGAATCGACGGCAAGCTTTTCGGCGGCCTGAAGTATCAAGGAAAGCTGCGTCCCGGCAAAAAAGCTGGAGATGTAATCTTTGAGTTTGGAAAGACAGAGTAAAAAATCCGGAACCGAAGGATTCGGCCTTGGGTAGCCCCCTGAGGGGGCTACAAGACCGCAGGATCAAGTCTCCACGGTTTGCGATAAGCATTCAACTGTCAGCTATTACCTCGTAGAGAATATAAACCGCAGAACCGCAGAACAAGGAACCGCAGAATATCGAAGTGAGAAATATTGCCTTGCTGCTTTCAAAAACTTCTGCTGTTCGAAATTCCTTGTTCGATATTGTCCTTCGGACTCCCCACCCTGCGGGCGGGTCCCCAGTTTCAATATTCAAAATATACCCCATGCTCCATGCCCTGAGCCTTACGACTTGCCGCTCGGGCCGAAAAGCTATTTAACAAAAAAAAGAGGGTAGACAATTAAGTCCACCCCCTTTGTTATCATGGTGGGCGGGGAGAGATTCGAACTCTCGACTTCCGCCGTGTGAGGACGGCACTCTCACCACTGAGTTACCCGCCCACGACAGTCCGGGTAAGTGGGAAATCTATACATCAAGAGGCTAAAACCTGCAAGAAGAAATCTGGGGACAATGCCTAAAATGAACTAAAATGTCTAAAGTGTCTAAAATCTGTCAATTTCCTTTTCTATTCTTTTTCAAATCCGCAATCCCTTACCCTCCTATCTCTTGCATCTTCAGGCGCATATAATTCTCTTGAGCCTTGGGGTTTTCAGGATCCAGATCGAGAACCTTCTGGTATGTTTTTAGTGCCTTCTCTGTCTTGCCGATCTGTTCGTAAAGCCCGGCGAGATGAACGAGGTAGTCAATGTTTTTGGGCGCCACTTTCACCAGTGCCTCGAACTGGTGAATCGCCTCCACCAGAAGATTCCGTTTCTCGTAGGAAATGCCGAGAAAATATCTTAGTTCAGGCTGTTCAGGTGCTTTGCCCACGGCACGGGCAAACGTCTTAGTCATCTCCTCGTAGGCCTTTAGTTGGTCGTAGAGCTCAAAAGCCTTAGCATAATAGGGCATGTAGTCTGGCCGTAGTTTGATAAGTTCTTCAAGAACAGTGAGAGCCTGACGAGGTTTTTTCTGTTGGCGATACACCTCCACGAGATATTCCCTGGCATCGATATCCTTTTTGTCCAACTTCAAGACCTGGGAAAAAGCTTTGGCAGCCCGGTCGTATTGTTTCATCTCGAAGTAGAGCACTCCCTGGTTGTAATGAACTACCTTGTTATCAGGAGACAGTTTGGCGATGGCTTCATAAGCACCCGCAGCCTCTTTGTCCCTGTTCAGTTTTTCGTAAATATCCACCAGGGCTAGATGAGCTTTCAGTGAATTAGGATTGTCTTTGATTACCCCCTTGAGAGTCTTGATGGCATCCTCATTCTTGTTCCTTTTGCGGTACACCGCTGCCAGCCTCAGCCTGGCATCCACATCTTTGGGCTTACTTTTCAGGTAAGTCAACAGGCTTTTCTCAGCCTGGCGATAATTGCCAATCCTGCTGTAAGCCTCACCCAAATTGAGATGGATGAGTGGATTATTAACGCCGCCGGCCAAAGCCCGTTTGTAGGAAATGATGGCCTCACTCCACTCCCCCTGCTGGCCATATAATGTTCCCAGATAAGTGTGGATCTCCGGTTGGTATGATTTCGGGAAAGAATTCAAGTTGGTGGAAAGAAAAGAGGCTGCGGCTGCTTATGAAGCCATCGCCAAACTGTCTCCTGATAACAAGGTAGTTCATTACAACCAGGGAGTGCTCTACTTCGAGATGAAACA
>PPDG01000615.1 GCA_002899795.1 Desulfobacteraceae bacterium
GGTGTTATTTTAGCTGAGAGCTGAAAGCTAACGGCTGAAGGCTTTCGTTTTTCTTGTAACATGAAGCAAAAGGTCTTGTAAAGGAGCAAGCCAGTAGTCGGTAGTCCGTGGTCCGTTGTCCGTAGTGGGTTCACTTCGTTCACCGCATAGAGCATAGGGCACAGAGAGGGAATTGCGAATTTCGGATTTCGGATTTCGGATTGAAAATAATAAAATGCAAATCAAAAACTCAATTTGGATTCCACAATCCGCATTCCGCATTCCCAAATCCGCAAACTCGTTCGTAATCGTTATCATCAATTTTTCTTCGAAAAACAGCGAAAAACTTTGTTTGGTTGTGTTATCTGGTAGTTATAGAATAATTTTCCTATTTGAAGAGTATAATCGGATAATTTAAAGTTTGCTTTTTGAAGGTGATGTGGATATCCTCCGCCATGTGTTAGCACTCATCTTGGGTGAGTGCTAACACTTTGGGAACTCATCACGCCTGGATCTACGGTTTTACCAACAGCTGAAAAGGAGTCACAAGACATGAAGCTACAACCATTGAACGATCGTATCATTGTCAAACGCACTGAAGAAGAGGAAGTCACCAAAGGAGGTATCATCATTCCCGATTCTGCCAAGGAAAAACCCATACAGGGAAAAATCTTAGCGGTGGGCACCGGCAAGGTCATGGAGGACGGCAGCAAGCTTCCCCTAGATGTCAAAAAGGGAGATACCGTACTCTTTAGTAGATATGCAGGAGCAGAAGTGAAGATCGAGGGTGAAGACTTGTTGATTATGCGCGAAGACGACGTGCTGGCAGTGGTGGAAAAGTAGGCTGCTTGCCGCGGAAATTTACCAAAACCAATTCACCACAAGGTCCCTAAAAACTCCGCCATCCTGAGGCAGAGACTGTCTCTCGACCTAATCATCCACTTCTGCGGAGAATGAAAAAAGGGATCCGGAAAAAGAAAGAAGGAGTCTAAGAAATGGCCAAAGAATTGAAGTTTCGATCAAAAGCGAGGGAGTCCCTGCTTAATGGCATAAATGCCCTTACCGATGCGGTGAAGGTGACCCTCGGACCCAAAGGTCGCAATGTGATTCTCGAGAAGACCTTTGGTTCCCCTACCATCACCAAAGACGGGGTGACTGTGGCTAAGGAAATAGAGCTTGAGGACAAGTTCGAAAACATGGGCGCCCAGATGGTGAAAGAGGTGGCTAGCAAAACCTCGGATGTGGCCGGCGACGGCACCACCACAGCAACAGTGCTGGCGCAAGCCATCTTCTTTCAGGGTTCTAAGCTGGTGGCAGCGGGCCACAATCCCATGGGTATCAAGCGCGGCATCGACAAGGCGGTTGCTGTTGTAGTGGCAGAGCTCGAGAAGATGAGCAAGCCCACCAAGGACCAGAAAGAAATTTCGCAGGTTGGAACCATCAGCGCCAACAACGACGCAACCATAGGCAACATCATTGCCGAGGCCATGAACAAGGTTGGCAAAGAGGGTGTTATTACGGTGGAGGAAGCCAAGGCCATGGAGACCACCCTGGAGGTGGTAGAAGGCATGCAGTTTGACCGCGGCTACATCTCGCCCTACTTTGTCACTGACCCCGAACGCATGGAAGTGGTGCTGGAGGATCCCTATTTTCTTATCCATGAGAAGAAAATAGCAAATATGAAAGACTTGTTGCCCCTATTGGAGCAGATAGCCAAGACGGGCAGGCCACTGATGATTATTGCCGAGGATGTTGAGGGAGAGGCTCTGGCCACATTGGTGGTAAACAAGCTGCGTGGAACCTTGAAGGTGTGTGCGGTGAAGGCCCCTGGTTTTGGCGATCGGCGCAAGGCCATGATGGAAGATCTTGCCATTCTCGTTGGAGGTCAGGTGGTTGCAGAGGACTTGGGCATTAAGCTTGAGAATGTGAGCGTCAATGATCTGGGTACGGCCAAAACACTGCGGGTTGACAAGGACAATACCACCGTCGTGGATGGAGGTGGTAGCCGGAAAGACCTGGAGTCCCGTGTAAAGCTGATCCGCGCTCAGATTGAAGAAACCACCTCTGATTGGGACCGCGAGAAGCTCCAAGAACGGCTGGCCAAGCTCATTGGCGGTGTGGCGGTGATCAATGTTGGGGCTGCCACGGAGACCGAGATGAAGGAGCGGAAGGCACGGGTGGAGGATGCTTTGAACGCCACCCGGGCGGCCGTGGAAGAGGGCATTGTGCCTGGCGGCGGCGTGGCTCTGCTCCGCTGTGTTTCGGCCCTGGAAAAAGTCAAACTGGAGGGCGAGGAGCAGCTTGGAGTCGACGTCTTGAAGCGGGCCCTGGAGGAGCCGATACGGCAGATTGCCAATAATGCCGGACACGAGGGTTCGGTGGTGGTTGAGCGGGTCAAGAACGAGAAGGGAGCCATCGGTTTCAATGCGGAGACCGAGAAGTATGAAGATCTGGCCAAGGCAGGCGTTATCGATCCCACCAAAGTGGTGCGTTTTGCCCTGCAGAACGCTGCTAGTGTGGCTTCGCTACTCTTGACTACCGAGGCCACAGTTGCCGAAAAGCCCGAGGAAAAGGAAATGATGCCGGCGATGCCTGGAGGTGGCATGGGCGGCGACATGGGTGGCATGGGCGGCATGGGCGGCATGTATTAATTTGCCGATTTCGCTGCCCCAACAAGGATGACTCAAAAACCCACATCCGCAAGGATGTGGGTTTTTTATTTGGTAGTTTTAAAACCCACCTGCTGTGCTGGTGGTATAGTTAAGCGTTGCTTGTGGAGTGAGTATGCTGCGGTGATCTTCGGGAAGACGACCGCGCAGCAAAATCCCCCTCAGTCCCCCTTTAAAAAAGGGGGAAGATACTTGTTTGCCTGTGAGAAATCCCATTTAATGCCCCCCTTTTGTAAAGGGGGGTTGGGGGGATTTCGTTTACGGGCATGGCTTTCGTCTTAGCAAAAGTATTGTTATCTGAATCGCCCCTAAGGGGGCGCCACCCTTTCGGGTTGGCTCATGGACCAAAGCCCCCCG
Source organism: Desulfobacteraceae bacterium (assembly GCA_002899795.1). GTDB lineage: Bacteria > Desulfobacterota > Syntrophobacteria > BM002 > BM002 > BM002. The sequence continues at coordinate 3,006 of PPDG01000615.1, forward strand.
GCGTCGGGGGGGATGCTCTAATTCTTAGCAACTTTCTCCTTAAGTTTCTCCACCAATCCCTCGTAGGAGGAACTCAGAATAACGCTGTCAAATTGTTTGCGGTAGTTTTTGACCAGGCTTACCCCCTCGATGGAAATGTCATAGATTAGCCACTGAGAACCCTTCTTCTGGAGGCGGTATACTACAGGAATATCAGTTTGTTTGGAGGTATAGATTCTCACCTTCACCAGGCTGTACTTCCCTTTCACTTTCTCACCATCGTAGTTAACCTTGTCCCCTGAGTAATTCTCAATCCTATTCATGTAGGCCTGCTCGAGAAGATCAGTAAACAGGGGAACAAACTCTCTTTTTTCCTCATCGGTTCGCTGCTGCCAGTGCTTTGCCAGGGAGCGCCGCGCCATCTCTCGCCAGTCAAAACGTTCACTTGCGGTGTCACGAAGCAATTTCCTCCGTTCTTCGGCCTTGGCCGGATCTTTGAGAGCTGGATTTCCTAAAATATCAATCATTTTATCGATGGTCAGTTTCATCTGCTCAGTGGGTTCTCCAGCCTGGGTTGGAGCAGCCAGACCAAAGATCAACAGGAATAGAAAAATGGTTCGAGCGAAAAGGTTTTGCCACATTTATTTCTCCTCTGTAAATCTACTCGACCTTGCCAAAGACAAACTGGTAAATTAAATGCGCGAGTCCCACTGCTGGCTGAGTCTCCCGAAGTAGACCTGAAGGGCGCCATAGAAGCCAGCAAATTCTCCGGCAATATAGTCATTTAAACCATAAAAAACAAGTGAACCGCTTTTTTTACTGACCAAAGGTTGGGTTAACCTTTAATGTTGGTTGATTCTTCCTTTGACACAAATGTTCCAATATAAGATATAGTCTTCTCTGTCATGCTCCGACTGTCTTACTTCCTCGGACAATTGCCACTGCTAAGGAAAAGGTCTAACTTGTCCTCGGCTCTGAAAGACCAAACACCATGGAGATAATTCTGACTCTTTTTGCAATAACTGGAGCCGCCATCTGGCTGACCATCCTGCTTTTGCCCTGGCGTCCCTGGAGTACGAACGAGGTTCTGGATGTTTCCTCTCCTTTGCCCGAAGTGGACCTAGGTGACATCACCGTGCTTATTCCCGCCCGCAATGAGGCTGAGACTATAAAAGCCACCTTACCAGCCTTAACTGCTCAAGGCAGAGGTCTCAATATCATTCTTATTGATGATCAGTCAAGCGATGGTACTGGTCAGGTTGCTCGTAAAGCTGTGGATGAAAACCTCCTCATTATAAAAGGAAAGTCTCTTCCTTCCGGCTGGACCGGAAAACTCTGGGCCCTCGAGCAAGGTAGGAGTCACATCAGAACCTCTTTTACCCTTTTACTTGATGCTGACATTGAACCTTTGCCGGGCATCATCGGAGAGCTGAAAAGAGCCATGCAGGAAAGAGATGTGCAACTAATCTCACTCATGGCAGAGTTGCGCATGGATACCTTCTGGGAGAAGCTGTTGATGCCAGCCTTTATATACTTTTTCAAACTTCTATATCCCTTTCGTCTGTCCAACACCGGGACTTCCAGGGTTGCTGCCGCAGCCGGGGGTTGCATCCTCTTGGAGACCCGGCTTCTGCATGAAATAGGAGGATTCGATTCTTTGCGAGGAGAATTGATTGATGATTGCGCCCTGGCGCGAAGGATCAAGACACTGGGCTACAAGACATGGATCGGTCTCACCCATTCGGTGCGTAGCATTCGCCCATATGAAAAATTGAGGACAATCTGGGAAATGGTGGCGAGGACAGCTTTTACTCAACTGAACTACTCTGGCCTTTTGTTGGCCTTGTGTACAGCCATAATGGTGTTGAGTTTTGTGGTACCAGGACTGGGGCTTTTCCTGCCAAGTGGCATGGCTAAATTCTTTTCAGCCCTAGGTTTGGCCATCATGATCCTGTGCTATCTGCCGACACTCAAATTCTACGGACTGCCTGGTCGGTGGGCTTTGGCCTTGCCCCTGATCGGCATTCTCTACCTGGCCATGACCTGGACATCGGCCATGCGGTATTGGCTGGGTGGAGGCTCGCACTGGAAGGGCAGGGCCTACTCCCGATTTTAGATTTTAGAATGCAGATTTAAGATTTAAGAGTTTAGAACCTCGCGGTAAAGAATGCATGCGGCCTCAATCTGCAATCTGCGATCTACAATCCGCAGTAACCTTTATTTGGCGTAATTCTGAATCTTCTCATTCAGTTTCTTTAGTAGGGCATCGAAACCATTTTTCTTGAGGTAAGAGGTGTAATCTGCCCTTTTTAAGGAGAGATCGCTGACGCCTTCTGCGATGACATTGATGATGAGCCATTGATCGTTGTTCTGGTGTAGAATGTAGTCTAGTTCGATCTCTTCTCCGTTCGCTTTGATAAGTACAGTCTTTACCAGAAGGTGGCCCCTTTTGAGTTCCTCTCCTGAAATCGTCTTGAAACGCTCGCCGGAATAGCCGTCGAAGCGGTTGGCATAGGTGGCGATGCTCAATTTGCTAAAGGCTCTGATAAATTGAGACTTCTGCTCTGCAGTGAAGCTCCTCCAGTACCTGCCCACCACAACCTTTGAAATGTAAGAAAAGTCATAGCTGGCGGTAACAGTCGGAGCAAGCCGCTGGTAGCGACCTGCATATCCGAGCTTCTTGGCTTGTTTCATGACAAAGAGCAGCTCGGCGTGGAGAACTTCTACCACCTTAGCCGCAGTATCGGCAGCGGGTGCTACCGCCGGCACAGACAAGGTTAAGGCCAAACAGGTTGTTACCAGTATCTGCACCCAGTGTGGTCCATATCTAGAGCCAAGAGTTTGCCTAAGATATATGAAATCCCAAACTCCAAGCACCAAATTACAAACAAATCTCAAATTCCAATGCCAAATGACCGAAACAGGTTTGGAATTTCTATTCCTCCAATACTCCAGCACTCCAATACTCCAGTACTCCAATCAATCGCCTTCTAGCTTCCTGCCGGATGTTCGATTTCTTTCTCGTCGCAAGACTCAGATGCAGTTGCAGAACCTTCCACAGATAAATCGGGTGCCATGGGGCCATATGTGCGCGGCCCGCGGAGGGAGACCCATAGGGCTTTCAGAGGATGTGCAAGCATGTCGTTAACCGCACTCGGCTCAAATCCACTGTGGAGCATACATTGGGCACATTTGGGATTGCGCCCGGTACCATACCTGTCCCAGTCTGTTTCTTCTATGAGTTCCCTGAAACTGGAAGCATGGCTTCCTTCCTGCAATAAATAACAGGGACGCTGCCAGCCGAAGATGTTACGTGTTGGGTTGCCCCAGGGGGTGCATTGGTAGTCTTGGTTGCCGGCCAAAAAATTAAGGTAGAGAGTGGTGTGATTGAATTTCCACTTGCGCTCCTTACCTAGTTTGAAAATGTCCCGGAAAAGTTGTTTGCTGGCAGTGCGCTGCAAAAATACTTCCTGCTGTGAGGCACGTTCGTAACTGAAACCGGGGGCAATGGTAACTCCCTCTATTCCGAGACCCATGGCGAAATCAAAAAACTCGGCGGCTTCCTGGGCGCTCACCCCCTCGTACAGAGTGGAATTTATTGTAACCCTGAAACCCTTCTGGTTTGCTGATTTGATAGCATCCACTGCCAGATCAAATACTCCTTGCCGACAAACGAGAGCGTCATGTCGTTCACGATTTCCGTCAAGGTGAATTGAAAAAGTAAGGTATGGCGAGGGCGCATAGTCCACAAGATGTTTTTTGAGGAGCAAACCATTGGTGCATAGGTAGACAAACTTCTTGCGACGAGTAATCCCTGCAACTATCTGAGCCATCTCTTTGTGGAGCAGGGGTTCACCACCGGCTATGGAAACTACAGGGGCGCCACATTCATCCACCGCTGCAAGACACTCTTCCACACTGAGAGTCTTGTCGAGAATTTCCTCCGGGTGCTCGATCTTACCGCAACCAGCACAGGCTAGATTGCAGCGAAATAGAGGCTCCAACATCAAGACAAGGGGATAGCGTTTTTCCCCGCGCAGCTTCTGCTTAGTGATATAGTTGGCAACACGGTACTGTTGGATTAGAGGAACAGGCATTCTGAGCCCCCCAGGTGACAGTGGTCACAAATTTTTTATTTTGAATATCGAATATCGAACAAGGAATTTCGAACAGCAGAAGTTTTCGAAAGCAATGAGACAATGTTTTTCACTTCGATATTCTGCGGTTCCTTGTTCTGCGGTTCTGCGGTTCATATTATCAAAGACTTGATAGCTGATAATTGTTTGATGAGTGCTGACCGGGGAGACTGGGTTCAATTTTGTAGCCCTTTCAGGGGCAGCCGAGACCCGGGTCCTTCCCCGCATAGCGGGATCTTCGATGGACCCCGGATTCTTTACTCAGAGATATGCTGATTTGGGTAAATGAAAGCGTATGGTCTCCTGTTTACCCTCCATCTCCCGCACGTGCAGTTTGCCAAAGTCGCCCAATCTGTCCAGAACCTCTTGCACCAGTATTTCAGGTGTTGAGGCTCCAGCGGTGATCCCTATCCTCGCCTTGTTCGTGAACCAGGCGGGATCAATCTCTTCCCCGTCCTCGATCAAGTACGCAGGCAGATCATTCTGTGCGCCTACCTCGCGAAGACGGTTGGAGTTTGAACTGTACCGAGCCCCCACTACCAAGAGCAGATCAATCTCTTGAGCCAGTAACTTTACAGCGTTCTGTCTGCTTTGGGTAGCGTAACAGATATCCTTCAAATCAGGCCCAATGATAGGGGGGAAACGTTTTTTCAATGCGTCTATAACGTGGCGAGTATCGCCCATGCTCAGAGTCGTTTGGGTGACGTATGCCAGACGATCAGAATCTCTGACATACAGTGATTCAACTTCAGCCACGCTTGATAGTATATGGACCGTCCCATCGGTACGCCCCCTGGTCCCTTCCACTTCCGGATGGCCCGGATGACCGATGATAATAATCTCCATGCCCTGGCGACTGTGACGCTGGGCTTGTCGATGTACTTTGGTGACCAGGGGACAGGTGGCGTCGATAGCCCGCAGATTTCGTCTTTTCGCTTGCTCGACCACTGCGTTGGACACGCCGTGGGCACTGAAGATGGTCACGGCAGACAGGGGCACTTCCTCTAAATCTTTGACGAAACGGGCACCTCGCTCTCGTAAGTCGCCAACCACATGCCGATTGTGGACGATTTCATGTAACACGTACACCGGGGTGCCATGGAGTTGGAGCGCGCGGTCCACGGTCTCTATGGCACGCACCACTCCTGCACAAAATCCACGGGGTTTAGCCAGTATCACTTGCATCGTCTACCCTTTGCCTCTGAACTGTAGCCGAGACCCTAACATAATAATTTAGGGAAGCATAGGGCATGGAGCATGGAGCATAGGGAAATACAGCTGGCAGTAGTGCTCAGCGCTCATCGAGCTTCGCGTCATGTGGGTGCGCCGTCATTGGGTCACTACGCTTCGCTGTCCTTTGTTGTATAGGTGGAGGGCAGAGGACAGAGTACA
>PPDG01000446.1 GCA_002899795.1 Desulfobacteraceae bacterium
CCAGTTCCCTGTCCTCACCCGTCCATGCAATGTCTTTCCAAATCACCTGCGCCATGACCTGCTATCACTCCGTTGTTACCAGCGAGCACTCGCGTCGGGGAAATGCCAAACCGCAAGAAAGAGAAAAAAATAACTTTCACGTGCCACAGCATAAAGCATTTGCGGGAAAATTGGAATAGGAAATCTTCCTGTTGAAAACAGCGATGGTCGAATCCGATATCTCCGTTATGATGTTCCAGACTCATTCGAGTGAGTCACCTGCAACCCGGCCTTTCTTAGGTCGTCGACAATAGCGGACCCATCTTTTGCATTCAGCAATCTAGAATCTGAAACTGTGGGAGCGACCTCCAGTCCGCGATCAAAAGGGGCAAACTGCTAGCCACGGGGTGGTCGCAACGGGGACGTTGCTCCTACATTATTTACGCACTTGATTTAAGGAATGTGAAAGAGATTTTGTTGGTCTCTTAAATTTTCTACGCTTTGCGCTCTGCGCATAAACTGTTAACCACCTAAGTAGGCCTTTTTCACTTCCGGATCGGCAAGAAGTTCCTCAGAGTTCCCTTCCAGCACCAAGTTGCCGTGCTCCAGAACATAGCCTCTCTTGGCGAACTTAAGTGCCAGTCGGGCATTCTGCTCAACGAGAAGTATGGTGGTGCCGCCCTCTTCATTTATTGCCTTGAGGGCTTCGAACATGTGTAGCATCAGTAAAGGCGCCAGTCCCATTGAGGGTTCGTCGAGCAACATCACATTCCTGCCACTCATAAAGGCTCTGCCGATAGCCAGCATCTGCTGCTCGCCGCCGCTCAAAGTTCCGCCCTTCTGATTTCTCCTTTCTTCCAAGCGCGGGAAGATGGAAAATACCCGCTCCCGATCTTCCTCTATTTTGTGGGCACCGTCTTTTCTGGCGAAGGTGGCGAGTTTGAGGTTTTCCATAACTGTCAAGTTGTCAAAAATTCTTCTGCCCTCGGGGACGTGGGATATGCCAAGCTTGCTCACCACCTTGTCGGCGGGATATTTAAGCAGGTCTTCGTTCTTGTAGATCATCCTGGTACCCGATTCAGCCGGGACCATCCGGGAGATGGCGCGCAAGGTGGTGCTTTTTCCGGCCCCATTGGCGCCGATAATACATACTATCTCGCCCTCATCAATTCTGAAATCTATGCCGTGGAGGGCCCGAATCCCACCATATGAGACCCTCAGGTTTTCCACTACCAACATCAGAGAATTGTCTCCTTGCCCAAATAGGCCTCGATCACCTTGGGATCGTTCTGGATCTCCTCAGCAGAACCCTCGGCTATAACCTCACCGAAAACCAGGGTCTGAATGATCTCGCAGAGTTCCATAACCACTTTTAGCCGGTGTTCGATGAGAAAGATCGCCAGGCCAAATTCGCTGTGGACTCGCCGGATAATCTCCATCATCTGAATGAGTTCTTCAGGATTCATCCCCGCGGTGGGTTCATCCAGAAACAATATCCGGGGCTCTGTAGCGAGAGCTCTGGCCATCTCCACCCGTCGCTGGTCCCCGTAGGGAAGATTGACGATCAGCTGATCCGCCAGGTTGGCCATACCCACCAGTTTCAAAAGACTGTAGGCTTTCTCTTCGATTTCTGCTTCTTCTTTGCGGCGTTTCGGTGTGCCAAAAAAGGCTCCAATCAACCCGTAGCTAATCTTCGAGTACTGGGCCATTTTTACATGATCGAGGACACTCATGTGGCGCCACAAACGGAGGTTCTGAAAGGTCCTGCCGAGGCCCTCGGCAGCTATCTGGTAAGGCTTGAGGCCGACGATGGACTGGCCGTTCAGCAGGATATCACCCTCGGTGGGCCTGTAAATACCGGTGATAAGGTTAAAGATGGTGGTCTTGCCTGCTCCATTGGGCCCTATCAGCCCTCTGATCTGGCCGGGTTCGGTCTCGAGATTGTAGTTGTTGACAGCCCGTAGCCCGCCGAAATCATGGCTCATATTATTAATCTGAAGCAGTGGCATGTTGTGCCCAATCCCTAAGCTAAGTCTCCAAATGTCCAAAGGACTAATTCAAGAGGTTTTTTCCTTAAGCCGACTAGTGGAGTAATGGAGTAGTGGAGTACTGGAGTAATGAGATAAAAACTTCTCGAAATCTTAAATTTTTCCAGCACTCCATCACTCCAACACTCCAATACTCCATTTTCTAAATCTTTTCTTTCGGTCTAATCAGATTCATCACATTAAATTCCTTAAAGGCAATCAACCCAGTGGGCCGGAAAATCATCACCAGGATAAGCAGGAGAGGGATAATAATCCATTTGAAGATTTCCAATGGCCGCAAAGCCTCACCGAGAAGACTCAAGCTTACGGCGCCGACAATGGAACCGTAGATGGAGTTCAGGCCGCCAAAGTAGACCATGGCCAAAACCTCAGCGAGTTTCTGGATACCAAAGGTACTAGGGTTAACATACCGGAGCACGTGAGCAAACAGCCCGCCGGCAACACCGGCCCAAAAGGCCGCGAACAGGAAGGCCACAATTTTGGTGCGTCTGGTGTTGACGGTCATGGCATCCGCCGCCATTTCGTCGTCTCGAACGGCGTTAAGGGCTTTTCCCGTGGTGGAGCGAACGAAATTGTTGATAATCCATACAGCGGCTACGGTCCAGATGAACATCGTAGGCAAATCGACATAATTGGGCTGGCTGCTCAAGCCTCGGGGCCCGCGGACGAATTCTAGATTCTCGATTACACTCTTGATGATAAACATAAAAGCCAGGGAGATGATTGCCAGATAGTCACCTCTGGTTCTGAAGGAAGGAACTGCGATAGCAATCGCACCAATAGCAGCGACCAGTCCGCCAAAGATCAGGGCGACAGGGAACAGAAACGGCCCCAGGAACTCAGGAAGAAGAGCAGATCCGAACACTTTGTCGTCAACAAAGAAAAGGAGGGTGAAGATCGAAGCAGCATAGGCGCCCAGGGCCATAAACCCGGGATGAGAACATGAGAACTCTCCCATGTAGCCGTTGATGACGTTGAGGCTCAAGGTGACAATGACAGCAATGAGAGTGAGCTTGAGGGTGAGGAGCCGGTAACCGCTGATGTCAGCCCATAAATGCAAAATACCGTACAACAGGCCGAGGTGGATAGCCACAGATACAGCAGGGGATACCTTAAAAAGCCAGCCCGCTAGTCTATTCAATACTGGACCACACAGCCGGGGGACAATGATGATTGGCAAAATATATATCAGCAACAAGAATGCCAAGGTGCCGGGGATAAGGAGAGGTTTTTTGAGAACAGTCACGGCGCCAAAAAGTGCCGGAATTTTGGGCAACCCCAAGAGTTCCGTGAGCGGATCGCCCACAAAACGTTCAAGCAGGACCGCCACCAGAATGCCACAGAACCAGGCCAGCAGGGGAACCTGAGAAAAGGAATCCCGGATGCGGTTTGCAAGTGTCTTATTTGCAGCTGAATTGGAGCTGTTTGTTTCCACCACCAGTTCCTCGTTATTCCGGGGTCACATCCGCAGCTCGCATGCGACGTGAAGCTCACTCATTTTATAATCTCAGACGCGCACTGTAAGGCTCTCCGAAAAAGCCGTGGGGTCTGAAGGTCAGAATTAGTAAAATGATTGAGTAAGCGATGAAATCCCGTAAAGTCGACGGGAAGACCATCGCTACAAAGATCTCAATGAATCCGAGTAGAAAGCCAGCCAAGCAAGCCCCAAGAATGGAGCCTCTTCCTCCCAGAATGGCAGCCACAAAGGCCTTCCAGCCGAATATAACACCCATATAAGGGTCCAAGACAGGATAGGCCACCCCGAAGAGTATCCCTGCCACGGCTGCCAGAGCCGAACCGATGGCAAAAGTCATACGGGCTATGTTGTTGATGGGTACTCCCATAAGGGGAACAACCACGTAGTCAAAGGCCATCGCTCGCATGGCCATTCCCCACCGGGTCTTGCGCACGAACAGATGAAGAGCATACATAAGCGCAATAGAGACAACAACGATCATGATCTTTTTATTGGTGACGAACACACCTCCCAGGTCGTAAGTGGTCGACTGGATCAAGGCAGGAAAACTTACCCGTCTGGCCCCGAGAATGGCCAAGTTTCCGGTCTCCAGGATGATGCCGATCATCAGACCGGTGATTGCAGCTGAAGCTCTCGGTGCTTCTCTCAGAGGCCTATAGCCCACCCGCTCCACAATCATGCCCACGAAGGAGGTCAGAAACATGGAAATGAGGATGGTCAATACCAGAATCAACCAGTTGGGTAGTGCCAGGGCTCCCATGGAAGCCAGGGACACCAGCCCAGTGGCAACCCCGAAACCGATGTAAGCTCCAACCATAAAAATGTCGCCATGAGCAAAATTGAAGAGCATCAGGACGCCATACACCATGGAGTAACCCAGGGCGATCAAGGCATAGAAGCTACCCCACTGCAGGGCGTTGATCAGGTTCTGGAAGAAATATGTCACCACATGCGCTCCTTGTTCGAAGCAACTCAGATCCCCCGCAGGTCTGACTGTTCGACTCAGCCTTTCGGCAGTGAGACCTGTCGACGAGGAGCTCGACTGCCTTCGACCGTGAACTCGGGCCGAACGGAGGCTCACTCGAAGTCCTCAGGTCGGGTCGCTCATGGCTGAAACCCTTCTCCCTCAGCATACCGGGGTCCAAGTAGCTGTTTTAACTCCCTGTCTGCGGCGTGGGGAAAAAGGGCCTGCCCTGTGAAGTGTTCCATCTCATTCAACAGGGAAAAGGCGAGGGGGGAGTGAAATGTTCCCTTGATCTTTAAAGAAAACGAGGCCAGGGCTCTTGGCCCTGGCCCGCTTCCTTCAAACTACTTGTGTTCACTGGAGTTAAGCATCTTTTCCAGCAAGCTTTCGCTCACAACTCCAGTCTACGGGCAGACAGATTTGAAAAACTCGAACTCTCCTTTGTCGCTAATCCGAACAACCACGGCACACTTCAGTGGGTCGCCCTCTTCGGTGAAGGTCATCTTACCTGTGATGCCGTCAAATGCCTTGATCTTGGCCAAGGCGTCACGAACACACTGGCGGTCCTTCTCAATCTTGCCGGTAATCTCGCCACAATTCTCGATGGCCTGTTGAACAAGACGCAGTGAGTCCCAGGTCAGGGCGCCCACATCGTCGGGCACGTACCCGTAGGTCTTGTTGTAACGATCGATGAAAGCCTTGGTGGCGCCCGTAGCACCGGCAGCAGCATAATGGGTGCTGAAGAAGAGGCCGTAACAGTCTTTGCCACAGAGTTTAACGGTCTCGGCCGAACCCCAACTATCACTGCCGACGATGGGTTTGTTCCAGCCCAATTCGTGGGCTTGCTGCACGATCAGAGCCACCTCATTGTAGTACTGCGGGGTGAACAGTACTTCTGCACCTGAGCGATTGATCTTGGTCAGCTGGGAACTGAAGTCAGTGTCTTTGGTGGTGAAGCTTTCATAGGCCACCACAGAACCCGGACCATGCAACTTTTCCCAAGCTTCCTTGAAAAACTCAGCCAGCCCCTTGGGATAGTCACTTGCCACGTCATACAAAACCGCGGCTTTGGTAAAATGGAACTCCTGGGTGATGAAATTGGCCAAAACCGGCCCTTGAAAGGGATCGAGGAAGCAGCCACGGAAAACAAAAGGACGATCTTTGGTAGTATCCGGATTTGTGGACCATGGGCTAATCATGGGTGTTTTGTAGACGTTGGCCACAGATCCTGCAGGTACCGCCTGTTTGGAGGATTGGGGTCCGACAATAGCCAGAACTTCGTCCTCGACAATCATCTTGGTAGCGGCCTTGACGGCCGACTCAGCCTTGGACTCGTTGTCTTCAATGATCAGTTCTACCTTGTACTTCTTCTTTCCAACCGTGAGACCACCGGCTTTGTTGATGTCCTCCAGCCACATCTGACCTGCGAACTTTGAGCCCTCTCCCACTTTGGGGATATCCCCCGTCATCGGGGCGTTGATTCCAATCTTGATGGTTTCTGACTTACTCCAGACCGAAGGCGCAAAAACAAGACAGATCACCAGACACGCAACCAGAAAAACGAGTCTCTTCTTCATCGCCATCCTCCCATTCTCCATTTAATGTGTTGATTTAATAGCGAAAGTACAGCTCAACTGAAAAGCCAAATGTGGGACTTCCAGATCAGAACATGTGCTTTCAAAATAATAGGGATGCGAAGTATCAAAACAAATGTGAGATTTTTAGCATAGAGCCCATGGTTTTTCAACGATTATTTGAGAGAGGACTATGTGGTCTGCTAAAGTGGTGGGCCCTTTGGTAGGTAGTTGGCAGTAAGAAGTGGGAGTAGTCAAAAGGCAATGACGCGGAGAAACGGTGCAACGGAGACGCGGCGAGGAGTCTTAGATCTCCGCGTCGCCGCGTCATCGCGTCTCCGTGTCCACAAAAAAGACGCCACTAACGGTTATCCGCGGTCTAGAAAGTGAAAAATACTTTTTGCAGAACCTTGGGTGTATACCCGGCCATATCCAGATACATGGTTACCCCTCCCATGAAGAAAGGCCAGCCGGCGCCCATAATCATGGCCAGGTCCACGTCCCTGGTATCAGCCACCACACCCTCCTGCATAATAAGATCAATTTCTCGGGTTAGATCGGTAAGCACTCGCTCAATGATCTCTTCTTTGCGAAACTCTTTGTCACCTTTTTTCTGCCAGAGATCTTTGAGCGCCGGATCCACCTGTCGGTTGGGAGGTTCACCAACGTAGATCCCTGGGATTTTGGCCTCCACCATCCTTTTCAGGTTGTCATTAATGGGAAAACTCTGAGGTCCAAAAGCGCGGTTCAAGGTCTCCTGCACATGGGCCGCTACGGCCGGACCCACAAATCCCAGGAGTTCGAAAGGTGCCATGGGCAGGCCCAGGCTGAGCAGGGCCTCATCCACCAGTTGAAAGTCAGCACCCTCGTCCACCATATCCAGGCAGTCCGCCAGCATTTTGGTTAGGATACGGTTGACCAAGAATCCAGCAGAGTCCTGCACCAGGATACCTGTCTTTCTCAATTGTTTGGCGGCGGCAAAAACGGTGGCCAGGGTAACATCGTTGGTCTGTTGGCCACGGATGATTTCCACCAGTGGCAGCACTGCTACCGGGTTGAAGAAGTGGAAGCCCACCACACGTTCTGGGTGTCTCAGATTTGAGGCCATTTCTGAAACCGATAGACTGGAGGTGTTGGTGGCAAAGATGCAGGTTTCGGAGACTACTTGTTCGGCCTCGGCGAAGACCTGCTGTTTAATCTCCATTTGCTCGAATACCGCCTCGATGACAAAGTCACAGTCTGCGAAGTCAGCCCAGTCAAGAGTGCCTTTTACCAGGGTGAAAAGGTAGCGGGCCTTTGATTCAGTGAGTCTTCCTTTTTCCACCAGCTTGCCAAGTTCAGCCTGAATATAGCCCAGGCCCTTCTCCAAAAACTCCTGTTTGATATCCTTCATGACCACCGGCACCTCATAGCGGCGAAGAAAAAGAAGTGCCAGCTGAGATGCCATGAGGCCCGCCCCGATGAAACCCACTTTCGTCACTTTCTGAGGTTTAATTTCAGGAACACCGGCAGGACGTTTGGCCCGGCGTTGGACCAGATCGAAGGAGTATATGCTCGCTTTGCATTGGCGGCTTTTGATGAGATCCCCCAGGGCCTTGTCCTCTTCCGCGAATCCTTGCTCCACATCCCAGCCAAAAGCGCCCTCGATTAGTTCTAGGGCGCGATAGGGGGCAACGGCAGCGCCATGTACTTTGCTGTCCACGAAGGCTCGGGCTTTCTCTATTAGTTGCTTAAGATCGCTTGAATCCACCTCCGCCCGTTCCACCTGTTCACTGCCCTCTATGATGCCTTCCAGAAAACGGATGGAATCATCCAAAAACTCAGCAGAGTCGAATAAACGATCGGCCAGCCCCATCTCAAAAGCCTGGAAACCCTTGATCATGCGATTCTGGTTCAAGGGGTTGAAAATGATGAGCTCCAATGCCTTCTCCGGGCCAATTAAAAGAGGTGCCAAGGTAGAGCCGCCCCACCCTGGGACGATCCCCAGGAAACATTCGGGGAAAGCGATGGCGGTTACACTTTTGGAAACAGTGCGGTAGTCACAAGACAAGGCTATCTCCAGGCCGCCTCCTAGGGCTGCACCGTTTACAGCCGCCACCGTGGGGTAGGGCAGGTCCATTATGCGCTTAAAGGTTGCATGGCCTAATTGACCAATAGATCTTCCCTGCTCAAAGGTGTTGATAAAAGGAATCTGGGTAAGATCGGCACCCGCGGCAAAGATGTAGTGTTTCCCGGTAAGCAAAAAACCCTTGACGTCCGGCTCCTTTTGAATCGTGTCCAGGGCCCGGTTCAAGGAGGTGAGCCCCTCTTCGTCGAAGGTGGTGGGTTTTTTGTAATCTTCACCATTGTCCATGGTCACCAGAGCGATCTTGCCCACTCTAGAGTTATAGAAATGGGTGTAGAACTGAGTGACGATTTTGGCCATTATCTTTCTCCTTACAATTTAGGTTGGCCGGTCAA
>PPDG01000514.1 GCA_002899795.1 Desulfobacteraceae bacterium
AGCCTGTCGAAGGGTTTACCATTTACTAAAGACAGCACATGGAAATACTCCAGGAGCTACTCGAGAGTTTAAAGATAGACTTGCCGGTAACCGCCGAGGTTGTCGGATCCCATCTGATTGCAGTGGCAAGCCAACGACTTGGGTTGGCCGCTCATTTACACAGCCAGGGACAGAGCGACGCAGTAGTTTCGGAGCAGGGGGTTGGAACTCTGATAGGGAGGCGCGCTCGTGATCTGGCATATTGGGTTCTCGAGGATCACTGGGTCAGAGCTGGTATCGGCATGGCGGCTCTTAATTCCGTTCTCGAGATTGACTACCAGGCTTTGCTTGAGGTGAACGCCAAGCAAATCATTGCAGAGCGGGCTATCGGTAAGAATCTTATGGTGGTGGGACACTTTCCCTTTATTGGACAATTGCGCTCGAAGGTGCGCAACCTCTGGGTGATGGAGAAAGAACCACGCAGTGGTGACCTGTCTGAGGAGGAGGGCTACCAGGCCTTAGCAGGAGCTGATGTGGTGGCCATTACGGCGAGTTGCCTAATAAACCATACCTTTGACCGAATCATGGCCAACTGTAAACCGGGAAGTTTTAAGATTATGTTAGGTCCTTCGACCCCATTGAGCACCATTTTACTTGATTGCGGTCTTGATGTAATCGGTGGTGCTTTGGTTGAAGAAGAGAGTGTGGTTTTAAGGATGGTGAAGAACGGAGCTGCCTTTCGTCAGTTGAAGGGGGTTCGCACGGTCGTGATGACAAAGGATACCCTGTAGAAGTACTAAATCCGAAATTCGAAGCACGAAGCACGAAACAAATCTGAAATTCTCCTTCGGAGTCCCACCCTTCGGGCGGGTTCCCGGTTTGGTCCTTCGGACTCCCCACCTGAAGGTGGAGCCCCGGTGTCAAATTCACCAATGTTCGATAAGAATTAGTGTTTTGGTCATTAGGATTTTGGTAATTTGAATTTGTTTCGGATTTCGATATTCGGGTTTCGAATTTGCCAACGGAGGAACGACGGAGGATGCTAGACCCTGAACAAACTCTCTATGTCTATGAATTAAAGGGAGGAGTGCCACCAGCGTATTTAGATCTGGATGGACTCCTGGGAGTATGGCCGGAGGCAGATTATACCTATCTGTTTTTTACCAGTCCTGCCGAAGCTATATTGGAATCATTCTTCCAACAGCATCCGGAGTTTAGTCTCACTCGTCACTACCAGATGCCATATGGGCAATGGCAGCAGCTTGCTGCTCAGGAACCACTTATTATCGACCGCTTCAGTATTATCACCCGGCAGCAGTCGGTGGAACTGAAGCCGGGTGAGATTTTGCTGTGGATTGATCCAGGTGTCATCTTCGGATCCGGCCTACATCCCACTACTCGGGGTTGCTTACGAGCGCTGTCCCAGCTCTATGCTGAAGCCAGACCCGTTAGAGTTCTCGATCTGGGGACTGGGACCGGTATACTGGCCATTGCCGCTGCAAAACTCGGAGCCGAGCAGGTAGAGGCTCTGGATTTGAATCCAATGGCTATTTCCACTGCAGCAGCTAATTGCGAGCGAAACGGGGTTAAAGATGTTGTAAGATTGATTCGGGGAGATGCTCGCGATCAATTGCCTGAAGCGGAACTTTTATGCGTTAATATACATTTTGACTTCCTTGAGACCTTTTTGGGAAGTTCCGCTGTTTGCCGCTACCGTTGGGCCATAGTCGGCGGCTTCCTTAAAGAAAAACTCCCCAAGGTTCGAGTTTTACTTCCATCTTGTGCCGTGGTAAAAGAGCCGGTGCTGGAGGAAAAAGGCTGGATAACGCTCATTGTGGAAATGGAAGCCGCCAGTAAGCAGTAAGCAGAAGACAGAGGTCAGAGATCAAAAGACAGAGGTCAGAGATCAAAGGACAGAGGTTTAAAGAATGCAAATGAATCACAATGATTTACCAACGAGAGGATCACAGTTGACGGATGCGCAACGCACGGTTATCAGGATCTTGCTAAATGCAGTGGCATTGATTCTTACAGCAGGACTGTTTGAGAGCATTTATCTGGAAGGATTCTTCTCAGCAGTTCTGGCTGTGCTGATTCTTGCCTTCATCAACGCCTTCATTAGGCCAGTTTTGCTGCTCCTTACTCTGCCTATCACCGTGCTGAGTCTGGGGCTGTTCACCTTAGTGATTAATGCCACCCTTTTCAAGCTCACCGCAGCTTTTGTACCAGGTTTTCATGTGGGCGGATTCTGGAGCGCACTTGGTGGGGCTATCGTCTACAGCGTGCTGACACTGTTCATAACAATCTTCGTGTTCCCCCCAGCAGGAGGACCGCCTATTACCTTTCATTACCGCAGGTTTTAGTATCTCTCTCAGAGCTCACAGAGACCTCAAACAAAACTCCGTGAGCTCCCCATTTTTCAAAACGTTGCATGTTTCATCTGGCACGTATAGCTCAAAGGCTGTGTGTGTAGTGCTTGAAAGCCAGAGGAAGCTAGCTTACTCGTGGCCCTCAAGCACTACACACTAGTCCCGATCGGAATCTATCGGGACTCCCGCGTTGCGGAACCTTTAAGCGATCACTATCAAGAGGCTCTACAGTTTTTTCGGAGTTCTCTGAGTTCTCTAGCGAGCCCGCAGAGGCGGGTGAGCGGGCGAGAGATACCTGATTCCTGGGGTCGAGCGCTAGCGGGTGATCAGCATGATTGCGCCCATGACGATGAAGAGAATGCCGCCGACGAGTTTCACTATATGGGGGGGGAAGCACCGGGCGAGAAAGGCACCCAGCAACACAGCCAAAAAAGCGCTGGTAACCAAAGCCAAAGAGGCACCCAAGAACACGGCCAGCCGTGACTTGCTGTCGGCTGATAGGCAGAGAGCTGCGAATTGAGTTTTGTCCCCTAGCTCTGCCAGAAAGATAAGGCCGAAAGTGGTCAGAAGTGTTTTAATGTCCAATTTACCCTCCTAAAGGACTTCCTGCTATAAAAACCTTCCAGGAAATAGGTTCTAAACGTAATCCTATCGTGTTGTCTGGTTTAGTAAGACACATAAAAGCCGATAAGAAAGCTGTCGATGTTTTTATCGGCAGTACCACCGATGTTCTCATCAGCCCTGAATTGCTCGAATCCCACCTTTATATTGGCGTTATGCCCCTTGATGAAATAGTTAACTCCAACCCGCCAAGCGGACCAGCTTCCCACATCATCGGAGGCATCGCTGTCCCAACGCTCAAAGAGGGCCCAAGGTTGGAGATTCAGGCTCTCGAGGTAGTATCCGCTTTGAACATAGAACCCTTCCCCCTCGGTCTCTTTGGCATTTTTCGGAAGACCAGAGGCTGAGTCTCGAAGAGCGGTGGAGTCTTCAAGATCCAAATTACTATAACCTGCCTCGAAGGTTGTGCTACCTGGACCAACAGGAATGTCCGCGAAAGCATCGATGGAGTAGTAGAGATAGTTTATGTTGTCATCCGTAACTGCATCGCGAGCAATTCTCTGCTGATGATCAATGGAGGCGCCGATGGCTACAGTCTTTTTTGCTCCTAGATAAGTGGAGAGATTGTAGTAGCCCGGTTCGGGCTCGAAAAAGTTCAATTGCACCCGGGCGGTGACCCGCTCTTTGTCCTCAGAATTGTTCATAAATTGGATGCCGGTGTAACCGCCCACATAGTACTTGGCATGAAATGTCTCGGTAAAAGATGTGGAGCCGAACAAAGTTGCCCCAATATCACGGTTTACATTACCATCCCCGCTGAGATCCAAGTTGCCATCTTCAAAGGCGGCGGTGTTGAATACTGCACCACCGTTTAGGCCCCAGGTGAGATTATAGTCGGTGATGCCTGGATGATCGATGGCCATCATGGCGGCAGAGCTGGTTAGGTGTTGCCGGCCAGCAGGCGCCATGTGCGCCCCCATGATGATTTGTGCTTGGTCAAGCAAATGGAGATTGATAAAACCGTCGATCACTTTTGCATCTCCAACGCTTCCGTCCTCTTCTGAGTCTGACCCCACCTGGATGAAGAACTTGACCCATTTAGTGACACCACCCCCAAGTCGGATTCGGGCCCGACGAAGAAGAAATTTCTCCTCGTGATCGTTTTCTGCATCCGCCTGAGAATTGGTGCTGCTGAGAAACTGGGTCTGGAGCCTGAAGCCTAGCTCCAAGTTGGAATCTTCGTCAATTTCTAACTTGACTCCGGCCCACGAAGCAGAAGGCCAAATCAAAAGGACTCCAACCAGTACAGCGGTCAACACGGCTATCTTCCGCATCACAACTCCTATTTCTGCATTCCATAATCGACACAGGAGGTCTTATACGTGATTTTAGTCCAAATGAAGGTTCACCTACTAATACAACTACATCGATTTCGAGTAATGACCGGCATATGACCACTACCAAAGCTACATCGATAGCACAAGATATGTGTGCGAGCAAGGCAAGAAGTAAATAGGATACCTCATTTAAATCAGACTGATCAATGGGGCCAGGTACATATCCACGAGTCAGTATGATAAAATTCATCCGAATCTAGGGAATCTGGTTTTTTCCGGCATAGCGGGATCTTCTATGGGCCTGGATTCTTTACTTCTTATCCTTAGAAAGAGCCGGCGGAAAAGCAACAGAGGAGAGGAATGATAGAACAAGGTCCCATAAGACCCCCAAGTGAAAGCAAGAGTCTGCTTCTGAGGCTGACACGTAACTGTCCATGGAACAAGTGCCTGTTTTGTCCAGTATACAAAGAAACTGCCTTCTCTCGCAGATCCGTAGCCGAAATAAAAAGCGAAATCGATGAAATCGGTGAGATTATTGAGGATATTCAGAGGATTTCGAAGAAACTTGGCTTCGGGGGGAAGATTACAGGAACAGTGATTTCCCATATCTATCCTAGTAGAGATCACGCTCTTATCTATCGCCAGATAGCTCACTGGTTATACTTCGGAGAAGGAAGCGTTTTTCTGCAGGATGCCAACAGCCTGATTATGAGGCCTGAGGATCTGGCAGAGATTCTTCATTATTTGCGTGAGACAATTCCCGGAATCCGTAGGATAACCAGCTACGCTCGGTCCAGAACCTTGGCCCGGCGGACTTTGGAGCAGATGGTGATGCTGCGCGAGGCGGGTCTGGACCGCATACATATCGGCATGGAGAGCGGTTATGATCCCGTGCTGAGTTTTATGCAAAAAGGGAGTACGGCGGCGGAACACGTCAAGGCGGGTTGTCTTGTTAAAGAGGCCTCCATCTCCCTGTCGGAGTACGTCATGCCAGGCCTTGGGGGGAAACTCTGGTGGCGGGAGCATGCCTTGGCTACAGCAGACGTGCTGAACCAGATCAATGCTGATTATATCAGGCTCCGCTCTCTGCGGGTTCCCGCGTCTGCTCCTCTTTCCGAGAAAATTGAAACCGGCGAGATGGAACTCCTCGACGATGACGGCGTAGTGCGAGAGATCCGTCTTTTCATAGAACATCTGGATGGTATCACCTCAACGGTCGCTTCGGATCACATCATGAACCTGCTGGAAGAGATATCTGGAACTTTGCCAGACGACAAAGAGAAGATGTTGTCTGTGGCCGATCGCTACTTGGCCCTGCCAGAAAGGGAACGACTCATTTACAAAGTGGGAAGATGGGGAGGAGCGTACAGGAGTTTGGACGACCTGGAAGACTCTGTTCTTCGAGCCAAGATTGAGAAGGTGATGCATCAATGGAATCTGGAGGCAACTGGACAAGTGGATGAGATGATTAAAGAAATGGCCGATCAGTATATTTGACCGCAAGCTTCTCGCCTTGCGGAGGAGGGCGGGATGTCGGGCGAGACGGGAAGTCTGGTAGGGGAAGGATCAAATCATTCTCGTTTTGCCAGTCTCGCTCGTCTCACTTGAAATGCGCTTTGCGAACTTAAGAGTTGCCTTTCAGGTAAAACTGCGATATATAGCGCGGTGTCGCACTGGGAAGGCCAGACGACGAGCGTCAAGAGAAAGGAGAGACTACCGACCAGTAATTATCTGACACGAGGATTTTTG
Source organism: Desulfobacteraceae bacterium (assembly GCA_002899795.1). Taxonomy (GTDB): domain Bacteria; phylum Desulfobacterota; class Syntrophobacteria; order BM002; family BM002; genus BM002. Next base: position 5,996 of record PPDG01000514.1, read on the forward strand.
CAGGCAAGAACATCAGACTCATTGAGGAATCATAAGGTTCAGGTTGCATAGGGCTCAGAAAACCTACAAGCATAGTGACGTGAGAAATTTTACCCAAGCTGATTGGCTTTAGCCCCAAAAAAACCCACCTTTTCTCGCCTGCCTTTAGGCTTCTTCTAAGGATCCTGCCGGAGTGAGTCCCTGTAAGATTTACTGGGCCAGTGCTGGTTGGTATTCAGCAAAGCTTGATTCGAAACTTATGGGAATTCGAGTACCTAAAAACATAGCCACCTTAAAACCCTACCCACCAGGAAAACCCCTCGAAGAACTAGAACGTGAATACGGTATTAAAGATTCCATCAAACTTGCCTCCAATGAAAACCCACTGGGAGCATCCCCGCTGGCTCTAGAAGCCATTCGCAACCACTTGAAGAACTTGCGCCGCTATCCTGATGGGAGCGGGTACTATCTCAGAACGCGATTAAGTCAGCGATTAGAGGTGGAGGAGTCCTCGATTGTACTGGGCAACGGCTCAAATGAAATCATCGATCTCCTTATTCGCACCTTTGTCCAGCCTGGCGAGGACGTGTTGATGTCAGAGCCCACCTTTCTCGTCTACCGTCTTATGACGCAGGCAGTGGGGGGGCGTCCTGTTCAGGTGGTTCAGAAAGCGTTTGCCCATGATCTGGAAGCCATGGCAGAGGCTTTTACCCCACAAACCAGACTTGTGTTTTTGGACAATCCCAACAATCCAAGCGGTACGGTCATTGGTCGAAAGGAATTTGAAACTTTTATAGACCGGGTTCCAGACGATGTCCTCATCGTCCTTGATGAGGCCTATATAGAATTTGCTAACCCAGAGCAGACCATTACTGGTCTAGATTATCTGAGTGGTTCGCCACCGGTTATCAGCCTTCGAACTTTCTCCAAAGCCTATGGCCTTGCGGGACTTCGGGTTGGATACGGAGTCATGCCTCCAGAGGTGGCGGATTATGTTAATCGCGTGCGCCAACCCTTCAATGTTAATAGTCTGGCCCAGGTGGCGGCCCTAGCCGCCCTGGATGATGAACAGTTTTTGCAGGAGACTCAGAAAGCGGTGCGGGAAGGATTGGCCTTCCTGTATAAGGAGCTGGCGGCGATGCAGATACGCACTCTTCCCACGCAAACGAATTTTTTCCTGATGGAAATCGGCTACGACGGGCGACAGGTTTACGAGGCTATGTTACGACGCGGAGTGATCGTCAGGGCCATGAATGCATACGGTTTAGACAATTACATTCGGATTTCAGTGGGGCGACCCGAGGAGAATCAGAGGTTCCTTACCGCTCTCAGGGAAGTTATGACAGAGCTAGGGACGGACAGTGAAGGCGGATAGCGGAACGTGATAAAATCCGAAATCCTAAATCCGAAGCACGAAACAAATTCAAATGTCCAAAGCACGAAATTCAAAACGAACCAGCTCATTGTGCATTAAGGAATGATTCATTGTTTTGAACATTTGATATTCGGATTTAGAATTTGTTTTACATGAGATTGAGTGGAGATGTTCGGTGTAACGGTGCCGACATAAGACTATCTGTGACTCAAGAACCTAGAAAGCTTGTTATTACAATTGACGGTCCCGCCGGGGCCGGCAAGAGCACAGTGAGTAAACTTCTGGCCAAGCGACTTGGCTACATTTACGTGGACACCGGTGCCATGTATCGGGCTGTTGCCGTGCTTGCGCGAGACAGTGAGCACGCGAATCCTCTGGACGAGTCGGCGCTAGAGGATATCTGCCTGGGACTTGATTTGCAATTTATCAATAAAAACAAAATCTTACATTTGCTGGCCAATGGACAGGATGTCACGACAGAAATTCGCAGGCCAGAGATCAGTTCACTGGCCTCAGCCGTATCCGCCCAGAAGGTGGTACGGGAGCGGCTCTCAGAGATTCAGCGGAGGATGGGGGCAGCTGGTGGCGTGGTTTTGGAGGGTCGTGATATGGGCACAGTGGTTTTTCCCGACGCTGATGTCAAGTTTTTTCTGGATGCTAATCCTGAGATTCGCAGTAAGAGACGATACTTGGAATTGGAGGTCAAGGGAGAGGAGACGACCCCTCAGGAAGTCTACCAGCAGATGGTTGAGCGGGATCGGAACGATAGCAGTCGGGAGTTGGCGCCTCTCAAGCCGGCAGCCGACGCCATTGTGCTGGATTCTAGCCATGCACAAATTGAAGAGGTCGTGCAGCTAATGCTCGGGTACATCGAAAAGAAGCGGAAAGCACCCAGCGAATTGCTTTCTACCAAAGAAGCATGAAGGTGAAATTAGCTGTGCTACCCAGTAAGTATGCAGGGAAATGGTTTGTAATTCACTATTGTTTCTGTTATACAGTTACAACCTTTCACTCGGGACCCTTAGTGGCAAACCGGGTGAAATTGAAAGAGGGCTAGGGAAAAAGGGTAAAGGGAGTTCAAATCAGGCATGGGGGTAATC
>PPDG01000359.1 GCA_002899795.1 Desulfobacteraceae bacterium
AAGGTCTCCACTACATATAGGACCATGCTGGCAAAGCAAGATTTCCACTTCTCTGCTATAAATGCAAACTTCTGGAAGTCTCCAAAAACTTACCATAAGCATATCATACCTAAACTCTCATAGAGTTTTGCATCTTGGCAAGAAAGCGGAAGTTTTAGATAGGGAGGCTCCCCCTATGAATTGTGTCCTCCTCAATCTTTCTAAATGAGCACTGTCGGTTGCAATCCAGGATGCAGGTTGGTATATTTTTTAAAGCACTCCTAAGAAGCCCGGACATTTCATGGATTACTTGCTGCGACCAAGGATATGGCCGTCCTTCCTGGCGTCCTCGGGTGTCGGCCCCTGCGACGTACCGTTCAGAGGTACGCCTCGGAACCAATACCCTGTGGTTGCCAGGTGGCACGCCCATCCTCTTCGCGCTCGCTGCGCTCCGCTCAGTCCCGCAAGCGGGTTCCCAGTTGCGTGGTCTCGCGACGGCAATTGCAGCTCCCTGCAGCAAGCTGCAGGGAATCTTCGAAATGTAAGGAAGAGGTTCCATTTTATTGTAGTTCGCTCGCTAAGCCCGCAGCAAGCTACGGGGAATGCGCTCGCTCTAGCATTTTCATGAAATGTCCGGGCTAGATATCTCCACGCGAAACTATTAGCCGGAAGATAGCGGCTCACCGTCTCACATCAGGCAGACACATTTGGCTGACATGGGAGAAATTGGGGATAGGTATGAGAGATGATTTTACGTCCTGCCGCAGTTGTCTGAGAACATGGTAATAAATCCATTTCTTTTATGACCTGAGAACAGGAGGAATTGCAAAGTGAATACAATGGTGGTTGTAACGCAAGCGGAGTCCACAACAGCCCTGGTGCGCTGGGCAGCGAGGCTTGCAATAATGCGCGGGGAAACCCTCACCGTTCTCTGCTGCCTTTTAGGCGAGCCGATTCTTCCTCTGGAACCTGTTAGTGCAAAGCATCCTGAGGGGGCTGAAGAAATGCTGTGGCTCGCGGCTGAAGCAATCAGTGAAATTCAAGATATGGAAATTCCCCTTTTAGTTATGCGCCATCCCGCTCCGGCCAGAGCCATTATTGATGCAATACAGGAAAGGGAGATAGAACTTCTTTGTGTTGGCATGGATTTTACCCTACCAAAAGACACCACAATCAACAGGCTGGGCCGTCGGCTGCTGCGCTTTGCTCCCTGCAAAATGTTTGTCTTAGACCCGGGGGATGAAGACGGTTCACGCTATCAGCGCATCCTCCTACCGATGGGGTTGCATCTGGGAGCTTTTGCACTACGCACGGCTTCCAGTCTTGCAGAAAAATTGGATTGCACGGTAACGCCATTCGAAGTGGGTTCCTACTTTGGCACCGATTCCCGGGAGGTTGCGCACCGCTCACTGCTATCCAAGCTCAAAGAGGCTGGGATCGAAGCATCCAAGTGGATTAAGCCCACCGTCTCGCTGACAGGCGCAAAGTGGAAGTCAGTCGTGAATAAAAGCCGCGACAGCGATCTCATGCTTACCGGGACAACAGCAATCCGCGAGGTGAGAAAATTCCGAGTCGAAGAAAAAAAACAAATCGGCCCCGAGGGTCCAAAAGTGGCTATCGGCTTAGTCCGTCCCTGGAGCCTAGAGAGCAAGCCGTCATGGATAGAGATGACGGTAAACCATATTTTTAGCTGGCTGCCGACTCTCGAGCCCACGGAACGGATAGACTTGTTCGATCGGCTTCAGGTGGGGGCACGCTGGAATATTGACTTTATGATGATGATGTGTCTGTCCACAGCAATCGCCTCCCTGGGGCTCATACAAAATTCAACCGCAGTGGTAATAGGGGCCATGGTTGTGGCCCCGCTGATGACGCCGCTCATTGGGGCGGGTCTTGCCCTTGTTCAAGGTAATACCATGTTTTTTCGAGACTCCATCAAAGCAATGGGCTTCGGCATCGGTGCAGCTTTACTTATCTCTCTGTTTCTTGGCTTTGTTGTCCCAATGGAGCAATTAACTCCAGAACTACTTGCCCGCGGAGCTCCCACTATTATTGATTTGGGAGTAGCGTTTCTGTCAGGAGCTGCTGCCGCTTATGCAGTGGCCCGACCTTCACTGTTGGGAGCCCTCGCCGGTGTGGCAATCGCCGCAGCTCTCGTTCCCCCCCTGGCGACAGTAGGGATCTCTTTGGCCGAGGGCGTGTGGAAAATCTCAGAAGGTGCTGCTATTCTTTTTGCCACCAACCTGGTGGCCATTATCCTCGGGGCGGCGTTTATATATCGCCGTCTTGGTATCCAAGGCTCCAGGTTGGGAAGGGGGCTGCCGCTTTGGGGACGCCGTACGGTTCTTTTTCTTTGTCTCCTGGCGGTGATATTGACGGCACCTTTGGGATATAGGCTGGCCCACCAACTCCGACAAGGGCAAACTCGCCCGTACACGTTACCTGTGAGCCAGTCAGTTCGAAAGGCTATTAAAGAACGGGTGCATCAAGAATACGGAGTGACCTTCATCTCTGCCTCTCGCTTTGGAGCGGAGTCTGACAGAGATGTTGCGATTCTGTTAAGTGCGGCCAAGCCTGTATCCATTAATCTCATATCTGATCTAAAAAAGTTGGTGAACGAAAAAATAGAGGAAAATGTTACTGTTGACGTCTATGTGTTTCAGGAAGCAGGGATAAAGCGGACAAAATATTGATGAGAAAAAACTGATTTCTTAAAAGTGTTACATAGTTTTAAGGGGGATGCGCCATGTCAGAACCAGAAATCACCGTTTACGGTGCCCACTGGTGCCCCGACTGCCGACAGAGCAAACAGTTCCTGGGCGAGCACCAGATTCCATACAATTGGGTTGACATCGAAGAAGACAAAGAGGCCGAAGAGTTTGTCATCAAGACAAACAAAGGCAAACGCATCATCCCCACCATTACTTTTCCTGACTCCACCTTTTTGGTTGAGCCCAGCAACGCTGAATTGGCGGCTAAATTGGGATTGAAGACCACAGCCAGCCGCAGCCATTATGACCTCATTGTTCTGGGTGGCGGTCCCGCAGGTCTTACTGCCGCTCTTTACACGGCTCGGGAATTCATAGATACCCTGGTGATAGAACGCGCTGCCTTTGGTGGACAGGCGGCCGGCACAGAGAAATTGGACAATATGCCGGGATTTCCTGAGGGCGTGGCTGGTATCGAATTCTCTCAACGCTTGCGCCAGCAGGCTGAACGCTTTGGGGTGGAGTTGCTCCAGGCTCAAGATGTTCTCGCCCTTCATACCAAGCAAAACTATCACTTTGTCCAAACTGGGGACGGGTCAGAATACAGCGCGCGCGCCATCCTCATCGCAACAGGGAGTCGCTACAGCAGATTGAATGTGCCAGGCGAGAACGAGTTCATGGGCGCCGGTGTCCATTTTTGCGCAACGTGCGATGGCCCATTTTATAAAGGCAAGCGAGTAGCAGTGGTCGGGGGAGGCAACAGCGCAACCGAGGAAAGCCTCCTCCTGACCAAGTTTGCCGACACCGTGACCATGCTGGTGCGAGGCGGGGAGTTTGGGGCCACTAAAATCATTCAGGAAAGCGTGCTCAGCCACCCCAATATTGAAGTGCTGTGGCATACGGAAGTAAAGGAATTCATGGGCGAGGAGGCCAAACTAACAAAAATCAGAATCGTCAACAACCAGACCGGTGCAGGAGAAGAACTACCCATTGATGGGGTTTTTGTCTTTATCGGTTTAGAGCCGAACAGCGGATTTCTCCAGGGCAGTGGGGTGCTGCTGAATAAGTGGGGTTTTGTCGTCACTGGTCACGACTTGGTCCATAGCGGCGAGCGACCGGTCGGCTACGAAAATCGCGATCCCCACCTGCTGGAAACCAGCGTGCCAGGCATCTTTACCGCGGGAGATGTGCGAGATAAAAGCACCAAACAGGTGGCCAGTTCTGCCGGTGAAGGAGCCAGCGCTGCCCTGATGATTCGCGAGTATCTGAAGACTGTTTAGCGGGATTATTATCCGCGAAGAACGCGAAGAACGCGAAGAAGATAATTAAATAGAAGATGCGGGATGTGGGATTGGGCATCCTTCGACAAGCTCAGGACAGGTACGGCATAGAGCATGGAGCATGGAGTATAGAGTATAGGGAAATACAGTGGGCAGCAGTGCTCAGCTCTCATCGAGCTTCGCGTCATGTGGCTTCGCCGTCATTAGGTCATTACGCTTCGCTGTCATTTGTTGTAATCGGTAGAGGAAAAAGGACAGAAGGCAGAGGAAAGAAAAAAGGTATTCTCCTGTGGGAGCGGCTTTCCAGCCGCGACATCACTACTTCAGCGACTTGAACGATTTGAACGGTTTCAACGGTTTACTGCTCACTGCGCGAAGCGCCCTGAGCCTGTCGAAGGGCTTACTGTTGACTACTGATTGAGATGGGAGCAAAAAATTAGATGGCCGAGGCAGAAATACAAGAGTTGTTAGAAGAGATCCAAAATCTGAAAGAAAAGCTTCGTGATCGAGAGGCTGCTCTACCGGCTCATTCCGTGCGGCCGCACCAGATTCAAGAGATTGAGGAACTTGAAGAAAAGATCGCCGCGCTCGAGGGGAAACTGGCTGGGATGATCAAGGATTGAAAATGCTTCAGCGAGCGCATTCCCCGTAGTCCGCCTGAGGCGGACGGGGTTAGCGAGCGAACTACAATAAAATGGATTAATACCTTACATTTCGAAGATTCCCTGTCCCGCTTTAGTCCCGCTAAAGCGGAACAGGGAGCTTCAACTGAGCCCAGTATCACCGCATTACATTGTCGCTTCAACCCCTTCTTCCTGGATAAGGGGGATAATGTCGTATGAGGGGAGTGGCGGACTAAATAGATAACCCTGAATCATATCACAGCCTCGTTCTTCCAAGAATTCTAGCTGTTTTTCTGTCTCCACCCCAACGGCGATCACTTCCAGTTTTAAGCTATGCGCCATGGCAATAATCGCAGATACAATGATCTCACTATCCGCATTGCCTGGGATGTCCTTTATGAAGGAGCGGTCTATTTTTAGGGCATCCAGAGTATAATTTTTGAGATGGTAGAGAGAGGAATATCCGGTACCGAAATCATCCACTGCTATCCTGACTCCTGTTTCTTTCAAATATTGCAACGCCGCCTTGGTACTTTTGCCGATTTGAAGCAACGAACTCTCGGTGAGTTCTATCTCAAGAAATGAAGGATCCATGCCGGTATCGTCCAAGACTCGAGGTATCAATCTTACTAGTTTCTGCTGTTTAAATAAGAGGTTTGATACATTCACAGCCATGCGCATCGATGGCAAACCGGCCTTTTGCCAAGCCAGGTGCTGCAGACAGGCGGTCCTGAGGACCCACTCACTGATAGGCTCCATGAGACCGCTTTCCTCAGCCAACGGGATTATATCTGCCGGAGTAACCACTCCCATATCTACATGTTGCCATCGTATCAGCGCTTCTAAGCCAATGATTGTTTTGCTAGCAATTGCCAGTTGAGGTTGGTAGTAGAGCGATAACTCTTCGCCTTCCAGGGCCGTGCGTAAGTCCCCCCTTAAGGTAACTCTCTCAGGAGTAGTACCTTCCAGAGAGTCCGCAAAGAACTGGTAGTTGTTCCTCCCCAGATTTTTTGCATGATACATTGCTTTGTCAGCGTGTTTGATCAAGGTTTCGGGTTCTTCCCCGTCAGCAGGATACAGACTGATGCCAATGCTGGTGGTGACGGATAGTTCGTGACCATCTAACATAAAAGCATCGGAGATGGTGTAAAGGATGCGGCGAGCTACTTTAGACACGTCCTGAACATCCTGAATATTCGTCAGTAACAGAACAAATTCGTCGCCGCCAAACCTCGCCACATTGGTGCTGCAAATATCTTCAACATTACGAGCAATAATGTCACTCTTGCGGAGAATTCTTATCAAACGTTCACCCACGGCCCGCAGCAGCATATCGCCTAAGTGATGGCCATAGGTGTCGTTAACCCGTTTGAAATAGTCAAGATCCAGAAACAGTGTTGCCAGTTGACTTTTCGTGCGCTTGGCATAAGCAAGCGCTTGGTTCATATGTTCATTAAACATCAAGCGATTAGGTAAGCCAGTCAAACAATCATAAAAAGCGAGAAAGCGCATCTCTTCTTCAGTTCGCTTTCGAGCCGTTATGTCAGCTATAAAATGGAGTGTTGCGGGCTTGCCGTCCCAGTCAATGAGGACCCCTTTTGCCTCTACCCACTTGACATTGTCGTTTCTGGAGGCAATTCGGAAAGAATACGCTGGACATGCTCTTTTTCCCGACAGGATTCTGGCGTGGTACTCAAGGACCTCCTCTCGATCTTCGGCGTGGACGAATTCGATAAAGGGGTTGGAGGTCAATTCACTTTGTGGATAATCCAAGAGTTCTAAAGCAGTAGGATTGAAGAATGTAAGTATTCCATCCTGGATTACCAAGATGGCCTCATTCGCATTTTCGACTAATAAGCGGTACTTCTCTTCCGACAGAATTAATTTGTCATAAAGCTTTTTGGACTGCAGAACGGAGTTTATTTTTGCCATTAATTCCGGCATGAAGTAGGGTTTTGTAATGTATGCGATTGCTCCAGCCTCAAAGCTTTTTACAATATCTTCTTTTTCTTCGACTACCGTCCCCACCACTATGGGGATATGGCTGGTAGCGTGATCGGTTTTCAATTTTTTAATGGCTTCGATACCGTTCATCACCGGCATATTTAAATCCATAACAATCACGTCAGGTTTCAGGCTACGAGTTTTACTGATTGCTTCCTCACCATTGGTTACACTGACTACCTGAAATCCTTCGGACTCGAGTTCAGTACAAACGAGTTCTCTGAGTTCACCGTCATCCTCTGCGATCAGGACAACATTGGACCTGTTACTCATATCTGAACCCTTACTCATGCCTTAACCCCCCTGCCTCCCTCATATTTTACAAATTCACGCCCTGGCGTGACTGCGAGAGCGGATATGATCTTTCTGCTCTCCGAGCCGGAAACTTTACCTTATGAAATATCAGGGCTAATACGGAGTTCATCTCTGAGATGGTAAGCATATCCTGTGCCAATTTTCATTGAGCTACCTTGGAAATCGCCAAAACAATAATTCTCACCGACTCCAACTCTGCTTTATGCTTGGAGATTTAGCCAGGATATTCCATGAATCACTTGCTGCGATTACGGATATGGCCGTCCTTCCTGGCGTCCTCGGGTGTCGACCCCTGCGACGTACCGTTCAGGTACGCCTCGGAACCAATCCAGCGGTACCGCGGGACGGTTGCCAGGTTGCACGCCCATCCTCTTCGCGCTCGCTCCGCTCCGCTCAGTCCCGCAAGCGGGTTCCCAGTTTCGCGATCTCGCGACAGTAATTCATGAAATACCCTGGCTATGCTCTATGACTGCTGTTATTGAAGAGATATCAAAGTGGTGGCAAGGGAAATGGCTCTCAACCAACGAGCAAGGTATTTAAAAACACACTATTGTGGGTGGGATAAATGACTCTATCATTCCGGGCTAGGTCAGGCTACGTTGACAGTGAGGTATAAGTCGCCATTCTCGGGAGGGTGGTGTCTACCTTTTCCTGTAAGTCGCAAGCGCGTTCCTGACCGAGTGCCTGGAGGTATTCTCACTTTCAACATCTCGTTTCCTTGGCCTCGGTCAATGGCGATTGTCACCCACGTGCCTCGCTGGGCTTCCTCAGAAGGCAGGGCTAGATTATAGGTGAGATCCTGCGGTCTGACAGAGATCTCTTGAGTCTCGTGGGATAGGGCTTTTTGGCCTCCCAACAAGAGGCGACCGATCTTCTGTCCCAACTGCTTTAGAAAACCAGGAGACTTGACTTGCTGAGTTTGGTGGGTCTCAAGATTTGACCGCTGCCGCTGCCTGCCGATTTTCATCCGTCCGGAACCAAAAGGCCCCCAGACGAAAATACCCCCAAAAAATACGCCACGACCGCCGAAAAAGACCTTATCGAAAAAACGCTGGTCGAAGCGAAAGCCAGCCCTCTCAAACTCCCCGAAAAGATCCTGGAAAACGCGTAAGAATCTAGGGTCCCTGAAAAGATCCTGGAAAATTTCCTCTTGAGAGTAGGGAAAACCTTGGCCTGCCACCCTCTCCTGGGGTCCAGCTCTCAGCCATTTGTCATATTCATTACGTTTTACAGGATCTGTCAGAACTCCATACGCTTCGGCAATCTCCTTGAACCGCTCCTCTGCGCTTAGATCGCCAGGGTTACGGTCAGGGTGGTACTTGAAGGCAAGCCGGCGATAACCCTTCCTGATTTGCTCTTCGGAAGCGTCTTGGTCGACCTCGAGAATCTTGTAGTAGTCTTTCATGGCAACTAAATCTTATTCCCCATCGAGCCACTCTGAGAGCTTCTCAGTGACCAGCCACTATATGGTGTTTCTCGTCTGCCTGAATGCATCCAACCCCTCCATAAAAGGATCACTCACACGGTACTGAATCAC
>PPDG01000115.1 GCA_002899795.1 Desulfobacteraceae bacterium
AGTGATGAGACGCCAATTCATGAAATATGCGGGCGCTACTAGAAGCGTTATGAAAAGATGGCCCAGCCGGAAATTTTGAACCTTTGACGTTGAACCTGAAACGAATTCCTTCTGCTCACTGTTTACTTCTTACTGCGCAAAGCGCCCTGAGCCTGTCGAATGGGTCGAAGGGCTTACTGTCAATGAACAGTGACCGGTCCCTCCTGATCCTCAGTCTGCTTTTCTTCCTCCTGTTCCCGCTGTTGGAGCTCAAGCAGATAGTGGTCTATTTCCTTCTCCGTCTTGCTTGCTATTTCTTCCAATTCACGCAAGCTTATTTCCAGAACCAAAACCTTATTAAGCACATCCAAAACAGCCTTTGAGGCCTTGGGATTTTCAATCTCAGTCGTATAGAAAGGAATTTCCCCAAGCAAGCAAAAACCCTCCATCTTCATCTGTTTGGCAACCCCCAGCAGAAGGCCGTTCATGCCCGAGATTTGTCCCTCTCGCAACACTCGATCACAGTAGGGGGAAAGCTCAGAGAGCAGTTCCTCATGGGTGGCTGTTACCCATACCCGGGAATCCTGGTAGTGGTTGATGGCCGTAGGCATAGCCGCCGCCGTTATAACCCGCTTGACCCCCAAGCTCCCAGCGAAGTTCAGCAGAGCCTCGGCCAGCTGGTACTCTTTTCCACCCACTGGTTGCTGGTCGCCGACGAAAAATAAAATATCACCCGAACCGCCAGGATGTTTCCAATAGTAAAAACCACTCTGGGGTAACATGGTGGACTGAACCAGTCCATCCTGGATGTTTATTCCGGGAAGCCGAAAGAATTCAGGCTCTTCCACAAAGGCCAAGTTCTGAGCCCGAAGTGCCTCGTGCAGGTAAACATAAGCCTTGAGGGCTACGTGTCCCATTCCGGGCCACGCCGCCATCAGCACTGGTTCATGCAGCTCAACTTCTGTCATAATGTTTATATTGATGGTCAAAGACTTCACCCTCCTGAACAATTTATTTTTTTCAGCATAATGCAATTGTCTAAACTATTCAAGGGTGGGATTCAGCTCGTGTTAGATACCTGACTCATCGTGAATGGTAAACGGTAAGCGGTGAGCGGTAAACAGTGAGAGAAGTTATCCGTTATTCGTTACTCTCTGTCCTCTGATCTCTGACTTCCGACCTCTGACTTCTGGTCTCTGTCCTCTGTCTTCTGTCGTCTGCCTTCTGTCGCCCGACCTCTGATCTCTGACCTCTGTTTTCTGCCCTCTGCCGTCTGTCCTCTGTCGTCTGATTTCTCGCCTTTCCCGCTTTTCTCGCCTTACCACGCTATGCGCTTTGCGCTCTGCGCTATGCGAACTAAGTGCCTAGTGACTCTAGCTTATCCAACCTATCCTTCAGCTTCTTGCTCTCCTCCGCAAACTCCTCCAACCGCTTTTCCAGTTTCCGAATTGCCTCCCCTTTATCCTTGCCTCTCTCGATCTTTCTCACAGCCAACCTGGCATTACGAACGAGGCGGCCGTCCAGCTCAGTCTCCGCCACCCTCTTTAGTAGTGGCAATCCCTCTTCGCGATTCAGTGTTTCCAACGCTTGAATGGCTGCCAGCTTGGCGCGGAAAGATCTGGGGCCTTCCGGCGCCTGGAATGCATCGCTGATCTTCTCCAAGATCTCCAGGTTATCGGGTCTGCTCTTGCCCATTTTGCCCAGAATCCGCAGGGCCTGCGCCCTAACCAGCTCCGGCTTACCATAGCGCGAGCATTCATAGAGTATGGAAAGGGCCTTATCAACATCGAGCTCGCCAAATCCTTCCAAGGCCTTGCAGCGAATTACGTCATTGAAAGAATCTTTCTCCAATGCACCTACAATCAGAGAAAACGCACCTTCTGCTTTGGTACGAGCAATCGCATGTACAGCCTCAGCCTCCACAAAGTAAGACGCGTCTTTTTCAGCCAGTGGCCGCAATGCTCGGAAAGCCTCCTCTTCCTTGAAATTCCCCAGTGCTTTAACCACAGCCCTCCGTGCCTTAGGATGTGTGACTTTCAGCCCACCAATCAAGGCCTGCATTGCCTGCTCAGTGCGAATCTCACCCAGTCCTTTGGCAGCACGGGCTGATACCCCCCAAAAAGGATCATGGTGCATGGCCTCTTCAAGGCTAGTCACGGCTTCACGATCGCCCACCTTTGTTAATTCAGCGGCCGCCTCAATACGCTTCAACACATTTTCAGCCTGTTTCAGTTGTCTGGAGAGTTTCCCGCTGTCTACTTTCCACCGCATCCTTTTTAGAATAGTGTCCTCCGGATCAACCAGAACCATGGAGGGTTCACCCTCAGCGGGGATGTAGAAATGATGCTCCCGTTCTTCAACCTGCACCTTAATATCCCGAGCGGTACCATCTTCGCCCACCAACCGCACCGTCAGTGGAAACCGGAACGCATGTGGCTCATTTTCTCCATTCTGGTTCTGCTTCACATGGAAAATCAGGTTCTTTTCTTTTTCCTGGTACTCGCAGGAACATTCCAGCACCGGGAACCCGGGCTTGTAAAACCATTGGTCGATAAACCAGTCATAATTATCTCCGGTAACCTCCTCGATGCACCGCGCGAAATCAACGGTTTCCACCACGGAATCTCTATGTTCTTTCAGGAAGAGAGTGATGATCTCCCACCATTCTTCCTCACCCAAAATCCTGCGTAGCATGTGCAATCGGGCGGCGCTGCCCGGGTACAAATGCATATCAAACAGATCAATGGGCTGGCTGTAGACGTTGGTGACGATGGACCGCCGGTATTTGGAATCGTGCTCTGTAAAATAGGTCTCACGATTCTCCAACAACCGGTAGTAGAACTCATTTTCTCCTTCGGCATGTTCAGTGTAAAGCAGGTCGAAGTAGGTGGCAAAACCCTCATGCAGCCAGCTGTGACTCCAACTCTTGGACGTCACCAGGTCTCCAAACCACTGGTGCGCAAGTTCGTGGGCCACCAGGTGTTCGCTGGTGAAGTCCAGATGGGCCCGCTCGTCATGCAGGGTCATTTCTGTGAGAGTAGTGGCGGTGGTGTTTTCCATGCCCCCAAAAATAAAATCCTGGGCCACTACCTGGGAATACTGGCGGTAAGGGTAGCGGATACCTGTTTTCTCGGAAAAATAGCGCACGATGTCTGCTGTTTTCTCAAAGGTGCGGTAGCCTTCCTCCTCCCGGCCTTCAGGCACGTAGAAGGATAGAGGAATGTCTTCAAAATGATCCGTCAGCTCAATGTAAGCACCGATCGCCAAACTGATGAGATAAATGCTGTGAGGCTTCTCCATGGACCAGTGATATACCAGCCGTCCATCATCGTCCTCGTACTTTTCTTTGAGTTCACCATTGCTTACCACCACATAGGGCTTATCCACCGTAGCGCGGATCTCACTGGTAACCTTCTCGCGAGCGTGGTCTACACAGGGAAACCAGTATTTATTGTCCTCGTCCTGGCCCTGACTCCACACCTGCCAAAGCTTCTCCGGGTAGTGCTCATCCGGGCCGGTGAAATAAAGGCCCAACCGCGGGTTCTCTACCCCATAATCAATACAGACCGTGCTGCTCTGGCCGCGGCCAACAGGTCCAGCCAGGTGTATCCTTACACCTCGATCATTTTGCTTGAATTGGAGAATTTGCCCATCGTCGCCGCTCACACGATCAATGCGTAGCTCCCTGGCGTCAAGAAAAATGCTTTCCAGATCTTTCTTAATGGAGGTAAATTTAATGCGCGCCGTCCCCTTCAGTTTTTTCGCTTCTACTTCCACCACCAGATCGAGATAAACATGGCTGAGCATCATATCCCGTGAAGGATTCCAGTGGGGTTTGGCATCCGGCAGGAGAAAGTTCTCAGCTTCAACTCCTTCGGGAAAATATTTACAGAAGTACAGGTTGGACATTTTCACCTCTCCACTTAGGTTTTGGGTGATTAGTTTATTAGATAATTAGATAATTAGACAATTCGTCAAATAATTAAAGCGTTCAAGTCGTCAAGGCAGCTTATAGCGACTGATCTCCCGAATAACGGATAACTAATAACGGATAACGACCCTGCGCCCTATACCTTCGGACAAGACCTGTTCACCTCGCAATACAGATGTAACAGGGCAAAAGCAACCGCATGTTTTTTCTGTGTTGACGTTCCCCACAACGGCCAGCGATGCATGGCCTCCAGAATCCTTTCCAGGTCTTCGTTAAAAAAATAGGCCCGATCGAATTCACCGAAGCTTTGCCCACTTCTGAGGTCAGCGGTTGGGAACCAAATGGGCACCCACCCCTCCACATTCTCATCAAACATCTCCCAGGCGTCCCTGGGGTTAACCCCAAACGGCACTGTCTCCCAGTCGATTTCCGGCAAAGTCAGGCTCTCGTCTAGAAACTCTTTCAGTAAGGGATTTGGTTTTCTTGACATTGTCTTCTTTGACGTTTGGTCAATTGGTTGGATAGTTAATTAGAAAATTAGAGAATTAGTTTAAGTAAATGGTAAACAGTAAACGGTGAACAGTAAGAGATGTTATACGTTATACGTTACCAGTTGTTTTCTGTCCTCCGACCTCCGATCTCTGATCTCCGACTTCTGCCCTCCGACCTCTGATCTCTGACTTCTGACCTCTGTTTTCTGCGCTCTGCGGCTTCAATCATCCTCCGGTAAAGGCACCTGATAAACCTTACAATCCTCTCCCATCTCAGCGCAGTCAAAGCGAGATTGAGCAGCCGCTGCCAGAAGAGGTAGCTCATCGCTGCCATAGCGAGGGCTGATGTGAACCAGCACAGCGCGACATACCCCCGCCCTCTCGGCAACGCGGGCAGCATCTACCACAGTAAGGTGCCCTTTGGCTTCTGCGTGCTCGGCATCTTCAGGTAGAAACATGCCTTCTATAAAAGCGATATCAGCGTCTTTGCACAGCCGGTAGACTCCCTTTGACGGTCTGGTGTCTACCACATAGGCCACATGACGACCCCGTCTGGATTCACCCAGAACCTGCTCCGGCGCGATCTCTGTCCCGTCTTCGAGAGTTATCTTTTGTCCCTGCTGAAGTTGACCCCAATGGGGTCCTTTGGGGATGCCCAGGGATGCGGCCAGATGAGGCTTGAACTTGCCAGGTCGGTCAAGCTCTTCCAGGCGGTACCCCAGACAAAAGCGGCTGTGTTCCAGGGGGTGCCAGATGATCCGAACCTGGTCATTTTGGTATGCTACTTCGTCTGATTCCGAGGACCACTCCAGGAAAGTGATTTGGTAATTGAGGAAGAACTCCAGATTTTCGTGAGCGTGCTGAATGAATTTCTTGATGCCGGGGGGGCCGAGTATGGTGAGGGGGTCGGGGTCCTGAATTTGCGACCTCAACATCATGATGCCTGGAATACCAAGGCAATGATCCGCGTGAAGGTGACTGACTGCCAGGACGTCTAGCCCGCGGACACCAATTTTGGTTTTTTTCAAGCCAAGCTGGGTACCTTCGCCGGCATCAAAGAGGTATATCTGGCCCACGACTCTCACCGCCAGAGAGGTGAGAAGCCGATACGGCATGGGCATCATGCCGCCACTACCGAGAAGTATACATTCCATAGGCTGTTGCCTTGCATAAAGACATAGTAAGCAGTGAGCCCTTCGACAAGCTCAGGACGCTTCGCGCAGTGAGCAGTAAGCGGTAAACAAATGATATTTTTAACTAATTCTCTAATTCTCCAATTTTCTAATTCTCCACCCTCCTAAGGAGAGTGCATGTGAACATCTCTTTGAGGAAAGGGGATGACAATGCCGGCCTGGTCGAATGCTTTGTAGATGGCCCGATTCAACTGGTGAGTAATCCTTCCCTTGTCATGAGGCCTGTGAGCCCAGCACAGCAACTCAAAATCCAGGGACGACTCCCCGAAGGTACGAAACCGCACCCGAGGCTCCGGTTTGGTCACGACGAGCGGGTTATCGCGAGCCACGGAGAGAAGAACCTCCTCCACCTGATCCACATCGGTCCCTTAAGCCACCCCTACTTTGATTCTCACCCGAAATCGTGGCTCGGGGGCGCTTTCGTTTATGACCTTGGTGTTGGTGATGACCGAATTGGGAATGGAAACCTGGACATCATCTCTGGTAACAATCCTGGTACTACGTAAACCAATCTCCGCCACCTCACCGCGTTCCCCTGAGTCAAGAATGATGTAATCACCGACTTTGTACGGCTGATCAAGCAAAACCGTGATCCCACCGAAGAAATTTGAAAGTGTCTCCTTAGCCGCCAGAGCCACTGCAACACCGGCGATCCCGGCAGAGGCCAGTAAAGGGGTTATGTTGATCTTCCAAAGGGAGAGAAAGAGAAAGATCGCTCCTGCCAGAACCACTAGCCTAGCAATACTGCCACCCAACCGGATCATTTCACTGCCATGACGGTTTGCTTCGCGCCAGTGACGAACCCAGTCATCGGCAATACGCAGCAATACTCGGTTGATAGCCTGGGCCCAGATCAAGACCAGAACGCTTTTCAATACTGCCACAAAAATAAAAATAAAAGGCTGGCGGGGAGATATCCATCGCACTCCGGTCAGGGCCCCAACGAGCACTATACTTACCCAGACAGGGCGGTGGAGGATATCAAGAATGGCATCATCCAGGTGGAACTTTGACTTGCGTGCCAGGGCGCGAAGAAGCCGGTCCATTATCAAATCAACCAGCCAGGCCACAATGCAAAAAGCCGCTACGATAATAAGCGCTCCCAGCACCTTCGACTCATTCATAAAGTCCCAAACCTGGGGTAGCCATTTATGAAGAAATTCCATATTCACCTCTTTTTTTAGTAAGCGGTAAGCGATTAGCAGTAAGCAGAGATTTTGAGATTCTTATCGTTACTATCGAATAGATACGGTTCTTCAACTTTTGAGCTTATCAATAAAAAACCACGGCCACAAGATCAAAGGAAGTTCACAGTTCGCTCATCAATTCGTTCATTCGTCAAATAGTCAATCTTGTAGTAAGGATCATTCTTTGCGCAACGCCTGCTTTCCATGGGTTGTTCCGACGCATCATTCGACTATTTCATACGAAATGACCTGTTTCATACAATTGACCAATCGGTGAATTGACTGATTTACTAACAGCCGCTAAGGTGTGGGGTGAGAGGTCAGTGCGCCGAGACCAATACCCCTTAGAAGGTCAAATGTGGCCCGTCATTTGCAGGATTGCTTTTTTTGATCCAGCCAGGACTTTCCTGGACAAAAGGTCCGACTAATTGTTATTAACTAACCACCACAACCACGACACTTCAGACTACCTGAGCAAGAGGATCTGAGTGAAAGTACTGAACCTTAAATCAATCAACCGCAGTTGATTAAATAGGAAATATTCGAGGTTCGAATGAAAAGAGCTCTTATAACCGGGATTACAGGCCAGGATGGTAGCTACTTGACCGAGTTGCTACTCGGCAAAGGCTACGAGGTCCATGGAATTATCCGCCGGGCCAGCACCTTCAACACCGATCGAATCGATCATATCTATCAGGACCCTCATTTTCCCGAGGCTAAGCTCTATTTGCATTACGGGGACCTCTCAGTATCAGGGCAGATGAACGATTTGATTTATAACATCCAACCCGGCGAAATCTACCACCTGGGGGCCCAGAGTCACGTGCGTGTTAGCTTTGACATGCCTGAATACACGGGTGACGTCACCGGTATTGGAACTGTTCGGTTGCTGGAAGCAATCAGAAAAACAGGGGTCAAGACCAAATTTTATCAGGCATCATCCAGCGAAATGTATGGGAGCGCTCCAGCCCCACAGAATGAGCAAACGCCCTTTGAGCCCCGCAGCCCTTACGCTGCTGCAAAGCTCTATGCCTACTGGTTAGCTCGCAATTATCGCGAAGGCTATAAGTTTTTCGCCAGTAACGGTATTCTTTTCAATCACGAGTCCCCTCGGCGCGGTGAGACATTCGTTACCAGAAAAATCTCCAGAGCCGTGGCAAGGATTAGATTTGGCCTGCAAGATAAATTGTACTTGGGAAATCTCGAGGCCAGGCGGGATTGGGGCTATGCTCCAGAGTACGTGGAGGCCATGTGGCTGATGCTGCAGCAGGATAGTCCAGATGATTTTGTAATCGGTACCGGAGAGTCCCACTCGGTCAGGGAATTTTGTGAACTGGCATTTTCAGAAGCCGGCATAGAGCTGGAATGGCGCGGCACAGGCCCCAACGAAGTCGGCGTGATCAAATCTATCTCACAAGATATACCTTGCTTTCGAGCTTCGGTGATGCCGGATTTGTCCGGTGAAATTTTAATGGAAACTGACGCATCTATACTGAAGCCAAGCCCGCAAACCGTGACCATGCTCCATCCCCATACCGGGGATGAAGTAGTTGCACTCGACCCTCGCTACTTGCGACCAACAGAAGTGGAATCCTTGCTTGCGGATCCCTCTAAAGCCAAGAACAAATTGGGCTGGGAACCCAAGGTTAC
>PPDG01000114.1 GCA_002899795.1 Desulfobacteraceae bacterium
CATAGATGAAAAAAAAAGGACTGGCGCAATTGTGCGAGGAGTATGCGGAATATCTTGAGGCATAGCGCACCACCCGGCGAGACGAGGCAGTTATACGTTATACGTTATTGGATATTATCAAGGAGAAGCTAAGCCACCAAAACGCTTCGAATCGCTGAATCTTCTTTTCGTATAACGAATAACAAATAACCGATAACTTCATGGTTCTTAGTGTCTACTGCCTACTACTTCTGGAGTTAACATGGAGAAACTGACATTTTTGGGTGCCACAGGTACGGTCACAGGATCACGATTTCTTTTGGAAGTCAACGGGAATAGACTGCTGATAGATTGTGGTCTTTTCCAAGGGTTGAAAAAAAACCGGCTGAAAAATTGGGAACCTTTCCCAATCTCCCCCGCTGAAATAGATCGGGTTTTTCTCACCCATGCTCACATTGACCATTCAGGCTATTTGCCCCGTCTGTGCAAAGAGGGTTTCAAGGGCGAGGTCCACTGCACCCATGCCACCTATGATCTTTGCGACATCATGTTGCGCGACTGCGGCCACCTGCAGGAAGAAGACGCCCGTTGGGCCAACAAAAAGGGATTTTCCAAGCACCGACCCGCACTGCCGCTGTACACAGTAGAGGATGCGGAGACAACGCTGTCGCGGTTTGAGCCTTATCACTACGGCGAGGACATCTTCATTACTGACACACTGCGGGTTAAGTTCAAAGACGCAGGACACATCCTCGGTTCTTCGTTTGTAGACGTGAAGTCAACGAAGGAAGGGAAAGTGAAGAGGATCGTCTTCAGTGGCGACCTTGGAAGACCGGCGCGACCCATCCTCCGAGATCCAGTCCAGGCTTTCGAGGTGGACTTTCTTGTTTTGGAATCAACCTACGGCGGCCGTCTGCACGACAATAAATCGCCTGAAAAAGACCTGGCACGCGTAATCAATGCAAGCGTGAAAAGAGGGGGAGTGCTGGTAATACCTGCATTTGCCGTTGGCCGCACGCAACAAATACTCTACGCCTTGAGGGAATTGGAAGGCCAGAAAGAGATACCTTCACTCCCTGTCTATGTAGATTCACCTATGGCAATAAATACAACGACTGTTTTTGAAAAGAGAAAAGGGTATTATGATCTGACGGCCAAAGTTCTGGAACTGAACGGAACCCGTATTCTTCAGCCGCAGCAGATTCATTTCTGTAGACACCGAGACCAATCAAAGGCACTGAACCAACTAGATGAGCGTGCCATTATCATTTCTGCCAGCGGCATGGCCACCGGCGGCCGCATCCTGCATCACTTGAAGTATCGGTTGCCTCGCACCCAAGACACCCTGTTGTTTATTGGCTACCAGGCAGAAGGTACCAGAGGAAGAACGATCTTGGACGGAGAGAATACAGTGAAGATCCACGGAAAGTATATCTCCACTCGAGCCCACGTTGAAAATATATCCGGCTTCTCCGCCCACGCAGACTCCAATGAGATCTTGGCCTGGCTAATCGGCTTCAATCGACCCCCCAAGAAAACTTTTCTCGTTCATGGTGAGCCTGAAGCCTCGGCATCATTGGCAGAGGAAATCCAACAGAGATTGGGATGGGATGTGGTGGTTCCCAAATTTGAGGAGAGTTTTAGGCTTGAATAAATTGGAGTAGTGGAGCTGCAAACGATTGTAGATATTAGATTTCAGATTGAAGATTTGAAAGAATAGCATTGACCCTATTTCATAGATAATGAGATATTCCTGCCGATCAAACTATCTCTAACTTAACGCTAACTCTTGTTAGCGAGTGCCACTGGAGACTCAATGAACGAGAACCGTAGAATGTCGGATTCCTAATTTGATTTGTAAATTCTGCAATCTACAATCATAAATCTTAAATCTAAGAGAGGGGGATAAGAGATGGCAGACAAAGTGATCATTTACGGTAAATCCAGTTGACCCTACACAAACAAAGCCAGGTCGGCTTACGGAGACAAGGCCACTTACATAGACGTTGCTAACGACAAGGAAAAGCTCGAGGAAATGCTCGAAGTGTCCAAAGGTGTAAGGAAAGTGCCGGTCATTGTTGAAGGTGAAAAGGTAGAAATCGGCTATGGGGGAACATGAGGCGTGTAACGACTCATCGGTGATGAGTCACAGAGACGGTACACTTGCAACCTCCTTTGGACAAACAATTAGGTGTCAGTGCTGCATTGCTAAA
Organism: Desulfobacteraceae bacterium; assembly: GCA_002899795.1. Taxonomy (GTDB): domain Bacteria; phylum Desulfobacterota; class Syntrophobacteria; order BM002; family BM002; genus BM002. Next base: position 2,193 of record PPDG01000114.1, read on the forward strand.
TCCCAAATCTCAAACACCAAATTTTAAGGTGTCAGGTGTCAGGTGTCAGAAATGATAGACCTGAACACTGAAACCCGAACACTGAAACCTTAGCCGTAGTGATTTGTAATTTGTAATTTTGATTTACGTGAGTCGGGCAAGCTTTTTGCATAAAAATTTGTGTTCCCCTCAACGCATTGAAGGTCCTTGTAATCAAGGAACTCCAATTATGAAGCCAGATTTGTCCGACAGGGTACGAATTCTTGCGGTTGATGACGACCAAAACGTTCTCGACCTCTATGAGGAATTTCTTTCTTCACCAATCTCTACCTACCAGTTTGATCTAACGCTTTGCCATCAAAGTGAAACCGCGGTTGAAGCGGTGCGAATGGCCATCGAGGATGAGGAGCCTTTTGCTGCTGCCTTCCTCGACATCCGTATGGATTCAGGTCCGGACGGTGTCTGGGCAGCAGAGCAGATCCGAACCCTGGATCCAAACATCGAAATTGTCATGGTCACAGCCCATAATGATGTCGGCCCAGAAGAAATTGTCTCTCGCGTCCCCCCTGCCGGGAAGCTGCTCTACATTAGGAAACCTTTTACTCCGGAAGAGATTAAACAATTTGCCGTGGCGCTCGGTGCAAAGTGGCAGCAGGAGATACAACTCCTCAAAATTCAGGCTCAGCTGGAAGGCCACGTTGAGGAAAGAGCCACTGATTTGATAAAAACAAACGAGCAAATGACACGGGAGATAGAAGAGCGCCGGCGAGCTGAGGAGGAACTGCGAGAAAGCGATGAAAAGTACAGAACCATCCTGGAAAACATCGAGGAAGGCTACTTCGAAGTGGATCTTGCTGGGAATTTCACCTATGTAAATGATTCACTGTGTCGAATCTCGGGATATAACTGGGAAGAACTGATTAATATGAACAACCGGGACTACACCACCCCGGAGACCGCTAAAGAAATGTATCAAGTCTTTAGCAAAACCTATCAGACCGGTGAGCCCGCGAAAATTGTAAACTATGACATTTTTAGAAAGGATGGCAGCACTAGAACCCTGGAGCTCTCTGCATCTTTGCTGGCGAATTCTACAGGCGAACCTGTTGGTTTCCGAGGCGTAGTCCGCGATGTTACAAAACGCAAGCGGGCGGAGGAGGCCTTGCGTGAAAGTGAAGAGCGCTATAGGAGCCTTTTCAAAAACAATCACACGGTGATGCTACTTATTGATCCGGAGACTGCAGACATAGTAGATGCCAATCCTGCAGCTTGCTCCTTTTATGGTTGGGGCCATGAAGAACTCACCAGCAAGAAAATTACCGATATCAATACACTCACTGACGAGCAAGTTTACCAAGAAATAGAGCAAGCGAAGTCAGAACAAAACCAGCACTTTTTGTTCCGTCACCGTTTGGCAAGAGACGAGATTGTCGATGTTGAAGTCTTCAGTGGTCCGATCGTACTGAACGGCAAACAGCTTCTGTATTCGATCGTTCACGATATCACCGAGCGCAAACAAGTCATTGAAGCACTCCGGGCCAGCGAAGAAAAGTACCGCACGGTTCTGGAAGCAAATCCGGATCCTGTGGTTGTCTACGACATTGATGGCAAAGTTGTCTATTATAACCCTGCCTTCACCCGTGTTTTCGGCTGGTCCCTGGGTGAGCGTTTGGGCAAAAAAATGGATGTTTTCGTACCTGAGGAGAGCTTGCCAGAGACCCAAACGATGATCAACAGGGTGTTAGCTGGCGAAAGCTTCTCTGGCATAGAAACCCGGCGATACACCAAGGAAGGAAAGCTCATCCCCGTCAGCATCAGTGGAGCCGTTCTTCGAGATATGGACGGCAACCCTGTGGGGAGTGTCATCAATTTACGAGACATCAGCGAACAGAAAAATCTGGAGGGCCAGCTGCAGCAAGCTCAAAAAATGGAGGCCGTCGGCACTCTGGCGGGGGGAATCGCTCACGATTTTAATAACCTGCTCCAAGCCATACAAGGCTATACGGAACTCCTACTAATGCGCAAGAAGGAGGGAGAGTCCGATTGGCGAGAACTACAGGAAGTCATCCGTGCCTCCAAAAGAGGAGCGGAACTGACTCAGCAACTGCTCACCTTCAGTCGCAAGGTTGAGAGCAAAAGAAGACCCCTCGATCTCAATCAGGAGGTGGGAGAATTACGAGAACTGCTCGAGCGCACCATTCCCAAGATGATAGATGTCGAATTTAAACTCGCTGACAATCTCAAAATGGTCAACGCTGACTCGGCGCACCTGAAGCAAGTGCTCGTGAACCTCGCTGTCAACGCTAAAGATGCAATGGCTGAGGGCGGCAAGCTGCTCATTGAGACGCAAAGCGTAACTTTAGATCAGGAATTTTGCAGGAGATATGCTGAAGTAAAGCCAGGGGATTACGTGCTGTTTTCGATCTCCGATACCGGACATGGCATGGGTAAAGAGACGCTGGAGCACATCTTCGATCCTTTCTATACCACCAAGGAGGTTGGAAAGGGTACAGGCCTCGGTCTGGCAATAGTTTACGGAATTATAAAAAATCACGAAGGCTACATCACCTGCTATAGCCGCCCCGAGGTTGGAACCACCTTTAGAATATATCTACCGACAATAGAGCCGGAAGCCGTGCCTGTAGACGTATTGATAGTACCGGAGCCTGAGGGTCTCGCCACAGGAGGTAACGAAACCATTTTGCTGGTGGATGACGAGGAGTTCATTAGGGAACTGGGGGTGGATGTACTCGGACGTGCTGGTTACACAGTTCTCACTGCCAACAATGGGGAAAACGCCTTAGAACTATACCGTCAGGAGCGGGCTCGGATTGACTTGGTGATTCTGGATTTGATCATGCCTGGCATGGGTGGCAGCAAGTGTCTCGAGGAACTTCTCACCATAGATCCACATACACGAGTATTGATAGCCAGTGGCTACTCACCCGATGGTCCTACCAAAGGAGCCCTTGACAGAGGCGCCAAAGGTTTTGTCAGCAAACCCTACGATACCAATCAGTTGCTGCAACTGATTCGTGAGATCCTGGATAGAAATTAAAATCCTGCCTTTATCGCCCGTGCCGGCTTGGAGCCCCGAGCTCTACATCTAACTCCACCGTTGATTTGTCGCGCCGCACCTTGAGCCGAACCACGTCACCGACATGCTTGGTGGCCAGAAAGACTCTAAGATCGTCAAAGTCTTCCACTTTCTGACCATCCACAGCCAGGACGATATCACCCTTTTCCATCCCAGCCTTCTCGGCCCCACTTCCGCGGGAAAAGCCGGCCACCGTGAGCAAACCATCAGATGAATCCAGCATTATCCCAAGCTTGGCATCCTCCGGAGCCTGAACTTCAGTGGGGAAAATAATGAAGTCAGCCAGACCAAGCTCCAGTGGTTCTCCCGGATCGGGCAGGATAATAGCATAGTCTTTTCCAATCCTGCGATGAACTCTCTTGGGAATACCCACGCCGAAAGCAAGGTGGCCACTGCCTGCTAATACCACCATGTGATAGTCGGGGCGATCTGTCAGAAAGTTGGCGATGCTCTCCGCCATGGTCTCATCCCACAATATCTGGGCCTGGTGAAAGTACTCGAATTCTTGTGGAATGCTATCGCCATCCAGGTTCGTCTGGTGCATTTCGAAAACACTCCGAAGGCGTTTCTTGTATGGTTCGTCATCAAGAATAAGCTCTCCAGGTATGCGACCCTTTTCCTCCGGGCTCAAGTTTTCAAGCCCTTCGTTCGCAACCTTGCGAACCAACTCATGGTCCTGGTTGAGAGCGACAACAGGTATTCTATTGGCCCTGGCATACTGGAGGATATCTTCATATAAATGATAGTTGAACCTCCAGGTATTGAAGTAGTGGGACTCCTTGAGAAAGGTCTGGGTGTCGGTTGCCCCGGAGATATAGTCGTCCAACGATTTTTGATAACGGCGCTGAAACATCTCCATGCCTATGGCCAGTTTCGGATGGCGCCGGTGCAAGGCCTGAATCATTTCAAGCTGAACGAGGTGGTCGCCGTAGCGGTCATGCTTTTCGCCCACATAGACGATGGTCTTATCGGCTACCCGGGAAGCAATCTTAGATAGGGGAAGCACTGCCTCAAGGGCAATACCGGTAGCCGGTCGGCCCACTTCAAGCTGGATTCCTCGGTCGCTTGCCTCTGTCTCCTTTTCCACGTTTTTGCCTCCAGAAAATTGCAGTTTGCTGTACTGACCATAGTGAAAAAGCTTCCGCCCCGCACCATTCACCTCACCAGTATCTTCAGCCAAGATCAGACCAAGGACGCGTTTGGGATTCAGAATATTTTTCCTTATCTGGAGAAAAAAGCCGGTTGGATTCTCGGGCGCCTCAGGTAAAAAGGATTTGAGCTCAGTTTGGGGTCCTAAGAAAAGAAAACTCTTTTCACCTAAGTTGGAGTGATCGATCTCTTCAGCGCTCGCGGTCTTGAAACCCTGACTCTGCAATTCTTGAATCAAGATCTCATATATTTCCTGATTGGTTTCAGGCAAGACAATGGTTCGGGTCGGATCTCCCAAAAGACGGCTTAACACAGCTCTTCTCTCGGGTGGGTCCAATCTGCGAAAAAGTTCGTAGTCTGGATCTACAACCATCTTCTGCGGTCTTTCCTTCAAAGGCAAAGAAAGGGTTTGCTCTGCGGCTGAAACGGGCAAGATATGTTTCTCTTGTTTGTTCTCTGTATGGATAACCACCGGGATGAACACGGGCATTGTGCTGTTCGCAACCCGAATTTCAAATTGCAAATTATAACCACTTCCTGGCCGACTCAACCGGATCTTGCTGAGATTCACCGCCATCGCACCTTTGTTGTTCAGCCAAAATGTAAAAAAACCACTGAAATCTTCCCCGGCTGTGTTTGAAAAAATCCCTTCCAGATCCTGCCACGAGGTTATCCGGAACCGCTGCTCCTGGGCCAGCCGCTTCAGCCCTTCACCAAATGCTTTTTCACCGGCACGCTTCTTGAGCATATGAAAGAACATGGCCGTTTTGCCATAACCCACCGCACCTAAAGCGCGATCATTTCCGCTCACAAACTCTCGGATGGGAATTTCGTTGTCCTGGTGGACGTAACTTTCGTAACTCTCGATAATCTTCTTTCGATGTTGCCACCCCTTTTCTTGCAGGGCATCGTAATAATGATCGGCCAGATAGGAGGTCAAACCCTCGGACCAGTTGCCCTTTGCGTAGTCAACATAGACAGAATTGCCAAACCAAGAGTGAAGGATTTCATGTCCCAGTGAGGTCTCTGGAATGAAAGGCAGCTTGAGTACCTGCCGGCCCAGCAGGGTGAAGGTCGGCATGCCGTAGCCGGTGGGCAGGATGTTCTCAACCACAGCAAAGCGACGAAAAGGGTAGGGCCCCAGCATATCTTCATACATTCCCAGATACTTCTTGATGTAAGCAAGGTAGCGACCCGAAAGATCTTTATCCTCAGGCAGCAAGTACGTCGCCACCTCCACATCCCCATGGCGGTCCTTGTTTACGACGTACGGCGCCATCACAAAATGAATATGTGGTACCGGATGCGGAAAATGAAAGACCTCCAACCTCTCCTCGCCAGTTTCGTGAGTTGTTATGGTCTCAGCTTCAGACACTCCATGGAAGCCCTTAGGAACCCTTGCTTCCAGGCTAAAATGGGCCAGCTCGGCCTCAGCAGCCGGATACCAGCCATCGAGTAGAAAAGCCCCTTTTGCACCAATTATGTTCTCAACACTACTACCTTCGTCATCAGAAAAAACTCCCTCATACTCCAGGCGCACATGGGTTCGATCCGGATGGAAAGGGAGCTTGATGCGCCCGTCTTCCACCTTTGCCACCGCGGCTTCACCGTTTATTGAAAACTTGGTGATGCGTAGACCCTTGCCGGCCAATATCGTTTGCACACTTTGCGGAATGGTGGCATCCACGGTTCCATAGATCCGATGCTTTGGGAGGTCGAACGAAATTGTTATACGGTGCTGGGGTAGTGAAGCAGCCGCACCAAGAGAAGATAACCACAGGCCACCGGCCATTACCAAGCAACCAATCAAAGCGACACGGATCTTTTGCATAGATGCCATGACCACAGATCTCCTTTTTTCGTCAAAGACGGTGTTGCGAAAAATATAAGAATTCTTTCGAGGAAATCAACTAACTACGGTACCTGCGGCTTCTGGAAGGCTTATAAGGATGGACTCGTCGGTCGCGAGGAAAGAATATGTGGAGGTAGTCCTGTCAGGGAAAGGAAGC
>PPDG01000117.1 GCA_002899795.1 Desulfobacteraceae bacterium
GAACGAGCTTCAGTACCAGATCTTCCTCTGGACGATCCAGCATGGCCTCCAAGGGGCGAAGATCACGGGAGGCCAGAGAAAGGATCACCTCCGTGAGCATCTGTTGCAGTCGTAAAGACGGGGTCTGAAGCAGCATGGCGCCGAGAGTGTGGATGGCTTCGGGTTGGAGTACCAGGAGGATTTCTTTCATTTTTTCTATCTGCCCGGTATCCATTTCCGACCATGCTGCTTGCAATGGTCGAAGGGTTTGGGAACTGGAAGCAGTGAGAAAAAAGCTATCAATAATAGGTATCGCCCACGTTGTTTCAGACTCGCAAATGTGGCGCACGTGGTGCAGGCTCTTGAGAATTTTCAGGGTAACCTCAAAATCTCTTCGCGCCAGTGAATCGTGGAATTCCTCTTCCAAGGACTCGAGAATAGGGTCGAAATTCTCTTTCTCTCTAAGTTCCAGTAAGCTATCCAGCACGGCGTTCAAATAGTCTGCTGTTGGATCTCGCTTTTCTTCGAGACGAACCATCTCCTGGAGCTCCGCCTCCTCCTCTGGCGTGAGCTCCAGAGTTGTTGGATCTATTGAGGCAACACCCTCTGATTCTGAGGCCTCTGGCTCCTCTTCTTCAGACAATACCGAGCTTATATCTTCCTTTGCAGGCGGTATCGTAAACTCAGCTTCCGGTTCCGCCCCCCAAAATTCAGCCACATGGTGCTGGATATGTGGCAACTCAGCTTCCCAAAGGGCTGTTACCAGATCCCCCTCGGGTTCGTCTGATAGGAGCCGGTATTTGTTTAGAATCCGCAGGAATTCTTCTATCTCTTTCGCCTCGATTCCATCCTGAAACTCCAACCACTGAATGCCATCGCGGAAGAGAGTAAAAGGCAAATTACCGTCCTCGGGGGGCTCTGTTAAGATCGCCTCTCCCTGAAAGATAAGTCGGTCTTTATCTAATTCGAACCTGAGATTGCCGTGCGCTTGCAGGAAGGTTTCAAGTTGCTGCCAGAACCGCTCCATAGCTCTCGTACAATTGATATGATTTTCAGGATAAAGGGAATAGTTCTTCCTGGCGAGCTGCAAGCTGGTGAGCATATTTTCTGCTGCCTGCCACTCATCGTCAGCTCTGCCTGGGCTACTGGGTCTTGGCTGCGTTTCTTTTACTGTTGCCAACAGACTATCCCCTTGACCTTTAGGAAAAACTCCTAAATCCCTTAGATTTCAACTCTTTTCGAAAATCTGACCCTTTTCCGGGTGCTTTCCAGGACAGGAAAAGGGTTGTAAAATTGTGTGCAAATTCTGGACCAAACGGGCTAAAAGGAGTGTAGAAGCCCCAAAACTGCCATCCAGGTCACCATCACCGCTGCCGCCGGCTTATAAATATGCCGGTAACTGGCTGCCAGGCTGGCCTTGAAATAGTCTTTAGTGACCAACAGGCAAATATGAACCGGCGACAGCATCATGCCCACATACCCTGAGACATAGGCAAGGGAAGCGTGAAGCAAAAAGTCGAGTGGCGACAGTCCGACAAAGAGGGGGACGAGAAGTGGAAAGGTGGCACCTACAAAACCAATGGTGATGCCTGTGATCAGGCCTGAAATAAAAGGCATGGCCACGACAACTATGAGAACCGGAATCTGGTAGTGAACCATTTCTTCTCTGATCTCTAAAACGGCCTGACTGTCTATCAAGGCTCCCTTGAAGGCCATGATCCCACAAATAAGGAGAAGCATAGGCAGGGTGTTGCGATCAACCAGAGCTGTCCAGAAATCGTTAAAGCCTAACCCATTGACCCACATTACCCAAATTACGCAAGCCAACAGTCCAAACAGCAGCGGCATGGCGGCTGGAAGCTTGATGCTCACGCCGAACCACAAAGTTAGGCTCCGCAATAAGGCAAAAAAACCGATACAACCAACTACGACCAGAATCGGCATAGTTTCCCAGAGAAAAGGGACCAGGTTCTGTACTTTGAAACTCCGCGAGCTATTCCTGTCTCTGGTCTCACGCAGCGGTCTCAAGAGAAAAAGTGTGCCTGCTGCGATGGAGAGAAGGGTGAGTGGCGCCTGGATAAGAATAAAGCGCCACATCTCCACTTGCAAAAGACTCACCGCCAGAACCACCCCAGGGTAAAGTGGCCACCAGAACTCCCAGATGTGGCGAAACCAGTAGTTGACCGCCGTTTTTCGGTCTTGTGACAAAGAGCATCCAGCCACTGCTGTTTCCACCATGGGTGCTGAAAACAAAGCTCCACCCGGCATGGGTAAAAGCCCGATAAGGGCAGGCATGACAACAGTCACAGTGGAAGCATCTTGCACGACGGCAACAAAACTGCTCACAATTCGATCAAGTTGGCCGGAGGCTTTCATCAATTGACTCACTATCAGGATAAGGCAAATGATCGCCACCAACTGCAAGGTCTCCGCACTGGAAAGACTTGCCAGCAAACTATGAGTGATCTGTATTGGCGATTGCCCCATCCAAAACGCTACAGCCACCGCACCAACAAAAAGACAAAGGCTGAGATGAACTCGCAAGCGGTTCAAAGCCAGGATAAGGCCAAAGCAGCAAAGAACTTTGATTAAGGCTGGTAATTCCATAGGGTTTAAAATCCAGGAGCCAGGAGTCAGGAACCAGGAACCAGAAGAATTGAGCATGGGGCATAGGGCATGGAGCATGGGGCATGGAGCATGGGGTAAAGGCAAAATCCTTCACTCTATGTCATTTGCTCCACCTGTCTTTAGCGACTCCACCTGAACTCGTCAACAGCTCTTGTTGCGGGGCTGCCAGCTGCTCTCTGCCTCCTGCCTGCTCTTTTAAAATCTGCAATCTACAATCTGGCATGTATCTACCTTAGGTTACGCTGGCGCAAGATAGCAGAAAAAGGAGGTACGGGAAAGGAAAAAGGAGGTGAGATATGGGATTGCGCCCGCCCGCCTCGCCTTGCTCGCATGGCGGGCGGGGATTGCGGATTTGGGAATTTAGGGATTGAGGAATTTTGAAAAAAGCATAGGGCAGACTACACAGAACGAAAGACGGGCGCGGGGAGGCGGAAGTTGAGGAAAATTACAAATCACAATGACTAAGGATTTAGGTGTCAGGTGTCAGGTGTCAGGGAGGAAAAGCAAAAGAGCTGAAACCCGAACACTGAAACCTGAAACCCTAAGATACGGTGTTTGGGATTTGGGAACTAAAACTGGTAATGTTCGGCCACAATGCGTTCCACTTCTTCTTCTGTGGGCATGGTGTCTATATAGCCGGCCTGATACTGGTTTCTGAACCATCTAAAGAGACTCACCGTTTCATTCACCAGGATAATTTCGGGGATATCCTCTCCCTCATGGGTTTTTATGTGTCGGTTGTACTGACCCAGCATACTGACCACATCATAAAAGGTGGCCGGCTCTCTTTTGATTTTCTTTTTGAAGGATCTCCCTTCACTTGGATAAATTGACTTCGGCTCCGGATTTGCTGAGATGTCCAAGCGCTGAAATGGTCTTCTCACTGCCACTTGCCACTTCCTCGCCTCTACCATCATTCTCGAGATTAAAGGCCCAGCCCAATCATGGGTCTGGTGTCCTTGTGGGCAGGCTGAGAAAAACTCCACCACCGAGGGTCCACTGTAGGCGATGGCTTCCTTCAGAATCTTAATGGCGTAGAAAGGATTGTCGATGCTGAGCTTGGCCGCATACACATGGGAAATACCCATGGCCTGGCTGACGATACGCCGATGCAAGGTGGTCTTGCCCCCAATCACTTGCCCTATGGGAGAGGTGGAACGATCGCAGCCGTAACGGGTGGCGCCAGATTTTTGCGCCCCGGTGTTCATGTAGCCCTCGTTATTGTAGATCACCCAGGTGATGTCGTAATTTTCACCCAAGGCATAGTTGAAGGGACCATTGCCGATATCGTAGATAGCACCATCACCAGCGAATACTATGATTTTACTCAGCACCTCACTAAAGCCGTTGAGATAGGCCTGATCCAGACTGAATTTAGCTCCCAGAGCTGCTGCAGAGGCGGTGCCGAAGCCGTAGTGACCCGCCTGGTAAATCCGGTCGTTGAAGGGATTGGCCAGCTCTGATACTTCACTGCAACCGGTGGCGTTTATGGTGTAGATATTGAAGCCGTGATCCAGCATGTGGTCAATGGCTCTCCGGCTTTGTTCCGAGAGAACCTTGATACCCTGGTAGAAGGTGGCGATTCCCTGTGGATTGTTGCGCAAGGATTCAGCCGCAAAGAACGTTAGCAAGCCGATTGTCCCCTCACTACAACCAGGGCAAAGGGTGTGTCTGCCTGGATAGAGTTTTGAAAAGACAAAAAGCACCTGTTGGTTGAGAGCCATCTTGCTCACATGAGAAGCCGCCTCCAGGGTTTTATCGAAGTCCTTATATTTATCAGGGAGAAAGTCGGCTTCAGTGACATTCATTTTGTCTACCATTTTCAAAGCATCGGTGGGACATACATTGACACAAATGGCGCACCCCTTACAGGCTCCGGGAATTACGTCGATATTCATGGCAAACCGCTCCCATGGTATTCCTTTGGGCGGCTTCTTAAATATTCTGAAATAGCGCTCCGCAGCCTCCGGGATGGGCCGGTCGGTAATGGTGGAATAGAGTGCCGAGTCTGGACAGCAAGTGACGCAAAGGCCACAGGAAGTGCACTTTGAGGCATCATATACCGGAAGCATGCTACCGACATGACTCATGTCTCGGTGTCTACTGGTGGCGGCAGGCACCACAGGCAGGAACTTGTCCCACGGAACCCTCCTCCCCTCGACGATTGGCTGGACTATGTTTTCATGGAAAGTCTCCCGGTAGTTCGCCATGAGGTTCACCGGCTTGATGGTTCCCAGTTCATCTTTCTCGGTAAGGGCAACAGGAAGACCGGCTGCTTTATGATTCTGACCGAAATTCTCGGGCTCAGCCACCTCGTAGGGAACGCACGTCGTATCTATTCCCTGAACGAGTTCTGCTGGGGAACCTGATGAGGCCATCGCGGCTCCATATTTAAGGAGTGTAATGTTGGACTCAATGACCGCTTTTCCTTTTTTTAATCCTAGTTTTTCCTCAAAGATACCTTTCAGGCGGGTCTCGAATTCTTCCTCCGCCAGAATCTGCTTTTCTTTGTTAATGAGTCCCAAAATGGCAGCACCAGGCAAGTTCCGGTTCAGGTTCTGGAGGGCTGCCCTGGTAGCATCGATGGCCATCAGTTTGATCTGCCGCTCCGCAATCAATTCCTGCACATGAGATGGAAAAGATGCCAAGATTTCATCACTGCTCCTTGAACTGTTAATGACAAACAGCCCATGTTGCTTAAGACCTCCCACATATCCCTGCAGGATATGGCCGGAGGCAAACTTCTCATTGAAAAAAGCCAACACATCGTGTTCCGTAAGTTCGGAGCTATTGCGAACAGGATGATTACTGATGCGCATGTTCATAAAGACGGCCGACCCCTTCCTCGCTGCCCCGTATCGCGCTCCTGACTGGACATATTTGCAGCCATCGCCCTTGTCCTGGGCGTAAACGAGTGCCGCTGTCTCCAAGGCGGTTTTCACGCCTTCGGCACCGATGCCGATGAAGGTCATGCCAAGTTCCCGCTCCTGATATTCGGGGAGTTGCTTCGCCTTGAGAGTGTAAGGGCCTTCGATGCCAACAAAGAAATCCCGATGAAACTGACCCCGCTTATCCTCCAGACATGCCTTCATATTCTCTATGACCGCAGCAACGTCGTACTTGTTAAAGTCCTTGCCACCCAGACCGTACACTCCGTGTAGCAACGTGGGCATGTCTTGCCGACCATAGACCTGGTGTTCCTCCTTTCCCTCACGGCCGGCACGATTGGAAACTTGCAGGGCCGTTTGAATATCAGCCATAAGGAGCTGGTTGTGTGCCATACCACTTCGCTCCAGCACGGTGATAATCTTGGCATTACGGACACCATAGGCAAGTTCCTCGTAACAAGGAGGGGTAAACAACACAGGCCTCACGAGGCCAACTTTCAAGCCTTTCGTCTCCCGATAGTAATCAATCACATCTTTGATCACTCCCGCCCCTGATCCCATGATCATGAGGACCATATCGGCATCCTCGGTGCGGTAACACTCCACCACTTTGTGGTTGGTGCCCAGAATTTTGTTCATCATGTCCATCGTGGCAACAAAACACCTTTTGAAAAATCGGTAGGCCAGGTCTTGTGCCACCTGCCCTTCCATGGTCAGATCGGTGTCAGTAAAGGTGCCAGAGAGGTATCTTTGCTCGAAATCGGGCTGATAAAGGCGGTTTGCAGGTCCGACAAAATATCTGAGAAAAGTATCAGAGAGGAGTTTGATGTTCTCCAAGGCATGGCTCTTGATGAAACCATCGCCGATGACCATACAAGGGAGCATCACCTGTCGCACCTCTGTTACTTTAGTGGCAACGGCGACCAAGTCGTGCAGTTCTTGATTGTCCCCGCTTACCAGTTGAGCCCACCCCACATTCCGCACACCATAGAAATCGGTGTGACCACAGTGAATGCTCAAGGATCCTTTGTTGACCTCGCGGGCCATCACCGTCATCACAACGGGCAGCCTCTTGCCGGCCACTGAAAAAAGGTTTTTCGTCTTGAGCACCAACCCCTGGGACGATGTATTGTCAGCATAGCGTCCCCCTTGGGAAGCCATGGCCTCCACGGCTGCAATGGCCGACAGTTCATCACTGGGCTGAAAATACATCAGTTCATGGCCGAAGAGATTTTTCTTTCCGTCGGCAGCGGCCTTGGCAAAATCCTCGGCAATGGCTGTGGAAGGCGTTATGGGATAGCCGCAGAGCCCATCCACAACTCGCTCCAACACAGAAAGCGCTGCATGGTTTCCGTCCAGAAGTACTTCGTGCCGGTCCCGCATCTCCTCAATCATTTCTTTCGGAATGGAACCTATGTCAAAGTCAAAGATGTTTTTGGCATCAAACCTATCCCACTCGGCCTGCCAGTTGAATTGTAGTTTTTTCACTTTCTCTTGTCTGAGCATGTAAAATGGCAACTGATGTTGCAATGCTTCGATATCTATCCGCGGGGCCATAGCAAGTTTCTCCTCAAGGTCATAAGAATTCTTATTTCCTGTAGTCCAATCAGTGCGCTCATGGGTTGAAGAACTGCCATAGTAAAACAACCCAACCCTGCAGAGCCCGGATCAGGGTCGCCTTGTTTCTGCAAATCCTAAAGCAGGAAATGTAAAGATTTGCCCTCTCAGGTGTGAGGTAGTAGAGGGGTACCGTACACTGTGGAAAACACCCTTGGTAAGGGAAAGTCAATTCTAGTGCAGAAGCCTTAAGTTGTCAACATTTCCGGGCTAGCCCAGATATTTCATGAATCTCCTACTGCGACCGTGGATATGGACGTCCTTCCGGGCGTCCTCGGGCGTCGGACCCTGCGACGTACTGCTCAAGTACGCCTCGGATCCAACTCCCTGCGGTTGCCCGGTGGCACACCCTTCTCCACGGTCTCGCGACGGCAATTCATGAAACATCCGGGCTAAGACAGACTTTGAAAGAATCCCATTACGGTTTGGTGGAATGTCTGAGCACGTTCAAGGTAAATGAGATGACCAGTATTGGTGAAGGGCTTCAACTGAGCTCCAGTAATGCGCTTCGCCAACATTCGGCCGTTTTCTGCCGGTACCAGCTGGTCACAATCCGCTGTGAGAATAAGGGTCGGGGTTTGAAGACTGCCGAGGCGGTCGCAGGCATCGAAGCTGCGGATCGCCCCCAGTTGTCTCTGCAGAGCGTAATCCGGCTGCAGGGGAGCGTTTAGCTGCCGTTCTCTGTAACGTTTCAAGGAATCCGAGCCACTGTGCAAGAATGCAGGCGTGACCAAGAGGGTGAGGTTCTTGTCAATAATCCCCTCAGGCGAAAGACCCGCGTTATTGGCAAATCCTTGAATGACCTCAGGAGCTGGTGGGATACGCTCACTGCCGCCGCAGTGGGTGCATCCGAGTACCAGACCAGAAATTCGCCCTGGGTGACACAGTGCCAGCTCCTGAGCTATCATCCCACCCATTGATAACCCCACCACAAAGGCTCGCTCTTCTTCAGCAGCATCCAGAACAGCTGCGGCATGATCCGCCATATCCGCGATCCCATAAGGTCGATCAGGCATGCTGGAACGACCTGCGCCCATATTGTCAAAGACAATCACCCGAAAGTGAGGAGACCAGGCACCGATACTTTCTTCCCACGTCCAGGTGCCGCCGCTGACCCCACTGATCAATAGCAGAGGTTCACCTTCTCCGTGACTTTCCCAGTAAATTTCAATATCACCCACGGCTGTGTGTGGCATGAATCAACTCCAGATCCCGGCTTGCGCCTTAAGGTCATTTGGCTTCGCCGTCA
>PPDG01000210.1 GCA_002899795.1 Desulfobacteraceae bacterium
CACTTTTCTATCCAAAAATTCCTCCAGCTCATAGCCGGTGAGATCTTCGATTTTTCTATCGTACAGATCCAGAGACCAATCCGAGTATCCCTTGAAGTAAATTAGGTCTCTGGTGTCGAAATAGAATTCTTGTGGGGAAATCTTGAAGTTGACCATTTTCTCCAGCTCCCCCACCCGGTGCAGGAGCTCTTCGTACGTTGGTTTGGCCATGAAATTCCTCTATGAGTTTGGGTTTGACTACACCGAAACACGTCATTATAACACACTGTTTTGCTTGGTAGTGATAGCGGTTTTAAACACTATTACTCTCATAAGGCTGCAATAGAGCAAGCCCACTTTGTCTGATGGGCGCAGTGGAGGCAGGGAGGGGGCGGATTTTCAGTTTGACTCGTCTTTGCCTTTTTGATACCTTCCAACAGTAGTCACAAGGAAAATTCTCTTTATAGTTGGTCAGTTAGCAGGGAACAGCGCAAAAGATTGAAATTTCGAAATTCGAAATTCGAAATTCGAAATTAAAAATGGGGGAGTGCATGAAGATACTTGTCATCGGCAGTGGTGGGCGCGATCATACGATTGCTTGGAAGTTTGCCCAGAGTTCCAGGGTGAAGAAAATCTATGTGGCCCACGGGAACGCCGGGATTTCGCAGACGGCAGAGTGTGTTAATGCCCGGACCATAGAGGAAATGCTTGCCTTTGCCGCCCGTGAGAGTATCGACCTTACCTTTGTGGGGCCGGAAAGCCCCCTTTCAGCCGGCATTGTCGATCTCTTTGAAAAAGAAGGGCTGGACATAGTTGGGCCAAGCCTAGCTGCAAGCCGGCTGGAGTCTTCCAAATGCTATGCGAAAGAAATAATGCGCGATCTTGGGATTCCGGTGGCGGATTTCGAGATCTTTGACGACCCGGATAAGGCCCGGGACTATGTACGCAGTGTGGGATATCCGGTGGTGGTCAAGGCGGACGGCTTGGCGGCAGGTAAAGGCTCTCTGGTTTGCGATGATGTGGCCCAGGCAGAGGATGCCGTCCACCTGCTTATGGAAAAGCGAATTTTCGGAGACTCGGGGAGCAAGGTGGAAATTGAGCGGCGGCTGTATGGTCGAGAGCTCTCATTTTTCTGTTTCACCGACGGCAACTCGGTGATGCCCATGGTGGCAGCTCAAGATTACAAGAGGGCTCGGGATGACGACGAGGGCAAAAACACCGGTGGTATGGGATCCTACTCTCCCCATCCCTGGCTCACCGAAGAGATGAGCCAGACCATAATGGATCGAGTGGTGCAGCCGCTCATTACAGGCTTCAAAGAAAAGACCGGCATCGTCTACAAGGGCATTCTCTATGTGGGGCTGATGTTGGTGGAAGAGCAGGACTCCATCACTCCTTATGTGCTCGAGATTAATATTCGCCAGGGAGACCCCGAGGCCCAGGTTATATTACCGAGGCTGGAAACCGATCTGGTTGATATATCAGAGGCTATTGTTCAGGGACGACTCCACGAAATAACGCCCAAGTGGAACCCAGATTATCAATTGTGTTTGATTGCTGTGAGCGGCCGCACGAAAGGTAAGAAAGGGTGGTACAAGGGATATCCTGAGCGTTACAAAATTGGTGTGCCCATACACGGGCTGGACCAAGTTGATCCTGAATGCCTGGTGGTTCATTCAGGGACTGGATTCGGCGACGAGGGTCAGTTGATCACTACCGGTGGCCGGGTTTTGTGCATAGTCAGCCGGGGCAAGACTTTGAAGGAGGCGAGGGAGAAGGCGTACGCGGAGATGGAGAAGGTAGAATTTACCGGCATGTACTATCGCAGTGATATAGGTAAGGAGTGAGCCGGATGCAGCACAGCAAAGAGTCTAATCAACACCCGGTGAATTCCCAGCAGAATCCCATGGTCGGTGTAATCATGGGAAGTGACTCTGATTTGCCGGTAATGCAAGAAGCTCTGGAGGTACTAACAAGTTTCGGAATTCCTGCCGAGATCACGGTGGCGTCAGCGCACCGCTCACCAAAAAGGGTGTATGAGTATGCAAGTTCTGCCAGTAAGCGGGGTCTCAAAGTACTGATAGCAGGTGCTGGTGGAGCTGCCCATTTGGCTGGTGTCCTGGCGGCTGAAACCAGGCTGCCGGTAATCGGTGTGCCCATAGCCTCTTCTCCCTTGGCAGGGTGGGATGCACTGCTGGCCACCGTACAGATGCCGGCGGGTGTGCCGGTGGCCACCATGGCTGTGGGTAAAGCCGGAGCCAGAAACGCAGCCATTCTGGCGGTACAAATACTGGCAGTGGCCGACAGCGAGTTGGAGAAGCGACTTGAGCGCTACAAGGAAGAGTTGGCTGAGCAGGTGGCCGAGAAAGCTGCAGGACTGCGCGAGAAGTTGTCCATTCCCTAATCAAGGCAAACCAGGAATCGAACCACGAAGGACACAAAGAGCACGAAGGGATGCAATTTCAGATTGTTGATTTCAGATTGCAGATTGGGAAATCTTCCTATTGCTGCTTGTGACAATCTACAATCTTAAATCTAAAATCTCAAATATACCTCTGTGATCTCCGTGGTTCAATCTTAACTACTTATAATGCCACTCATACTCAAAGTGGAGAAAGATCCTTCCCAAAGCGAAGAAGCCATCAGGCAAGCCGCCCAACTCATTGTCAACGGCGGGGTGGTAGCTTTTCCGACGGAAACCTTCTATGGTCTGGCGGCCCTGGCCACTGACTATCAAGCCATTGACAAGCTATATCAGCTTAAGAAAAGGCCGGCTCAAAAATCCCTCAGCATCCTGATTGCGGATCCAGCGGAACTTGATGACTGGATTGAAACCATCCCCAATCAGGCGCTTCATTTGATGGCACGCTTTTGGCCTGGTCCCCTCACCCTTGTTTTTGCTGCCGCAACACATCTGCCAACCAATCTCACCGCTGATACCGGCAAAATAGGTGTAAGGATTTCCTCTCATCCGGTTGCTCAGGCTCTGGTCCGAGAGGTAGGTGCACCCATCACTGCCACCAGTGCCAATCGGTCAAAATCCCCTAGTTGTCGCAGTGCGGGTGAAGCAATAACTCAACTGGGTTCGGACCTGGAAGCCATTCTAGATGCTGGCTTGACGCCCGGGGGCAAAGTCTCTACAATTGCCGACGTAACTACTCGTCCTCCCAAGATTTTACGAATCGGGGCAATTGCCGCCCAGGAGGTTTTTTCTTGCTGGGAGCAAAATGCATAGGTGCCGCGTTGCCTATGAGCACAGAAGCCTCTCTGCTACATCCCTGCGCCCCAAATAGCTCACGGCCCTATGCGCACCCAGTCTTGGAGCGAGTCAGGGACGCGGGAGCCTCATGAGGAAATCCTTTTTTAGAAAATTTTTCGAGATGGTGCAAGGAAACCTTGTCTCCCGAATGTTTGGATTCATAAGGGAGATGGTTATTGCCGGTTATTTCGGCACTACTCGAGCCACTGACCTCTTCGCCATAGCCTTTACTATTCCCACCCTGTTTCGACGTATTCTGGGTGAGGATATGGTAGAAAAGGCCTTCTTGCCCTCTTTCCGCCAACTGATTGCCGCCGGGGAATATCGGCGCGCCTGGATGCTGGCTTCCAGAATTTTTAACCTCATGATGCTTCTGCTTCTGCTCATCATGGGGCTCTTTTATCTGCTGACTCCAAAATTGGTCAGAGTGATCGGCGCCGGTCTCGCTCTCAGCGAGTTCCACCAGGCTGAGATCATGACCTATTTTATCCTTCCTTTCATGGTGGCCATTGGCTTGGCCTCATTTGTGGGCGGCCTTCTCCTTTTTCTGGACGCCACTGCCACCTACGCCCTGGCGCCGATAATGCTCAGTATCGGAGTCATTATCGGTATCATTGCTCTAAAACCCTATATTGGTATGTATAGTTTGGCAGTGGGGTTTGTTTTGGGAGGGGTGCTGCAGTTTATCATCCAAATTCCCATGCTTATTAGATCCTCGCGCCGCAGCAACCTTGGCATGCAATATATGGCCGCCCTGGGAGAATCTGTGCCGGAACTCAAAGAAGTGGGGCGACAGTCAGGTTGGATCTTCGGGCAGTCCGTGGCCAGCAAGACCGTGGAGGTGGTAGATCGGGTGCTTGCTTCTTTTCTTGTGCCCGGCAGTATTGCTGCTCTCTATTTTGCCCAGAGGCTTGTCCAGTTGCCCAACTCCATTATTGGCCTCGCCGTGGGAAGGGCGGGGGTCACTGAGCTCAATGATCAAGTGCAACAGGAAGATTGGCAGGGGTTCCGCAATACGGTGATTACCGGAGTTCGCTACAATATCGTCTGCATGGTGCCCCTCACCGTGCTGGTGGTGGTACTGGTGGGACCCATAACTTCGGTGGCTTTTCAGCGTGGAGCCTTTGACAGTTCGGCGGTGAAGCTCACGGCTTTAGCCTTTGCTTTCTACGCTTTGGGCCTTTTGGGTATGGGGCTGTGGAACCTCTACAGCCGTGTTTATCCAGCATTGGCCAAGAATCAGATTCCCCTCTACTCCTCGCTACTTTGCGCTTTTGTGAATGTGGGGCTGAGTTTGCTTTTGGTGCGGACGCCAATCAAACATGGAGGGCTAGCACTCGCCTCTTCCATCGCCTTTACCCTAAACGGTGTGATACTGTTCGCTGCTTTTAATTTTGAACTACGCCGCTTGGGGCAGGAGGGTATTGGCTGGCAGGATCTTGGCGACACGCTTCTTTCCATCACTGTTGCTAGTGGTGTGGGCGGCTTGACCGCCTGGATTCTGTTTCCTCTATTCAGCGAAATCCATTTTCTGGCCCGCCTGCCGCACCTGATTTTTCATTGGGGCGAGGTTGTCGCCCTGGGGCTTACAGCTGCTGCTGGGATGTTCATGTTTTTGCTGACCCTCGGCTATTGGGGCCGATTTCGAGGCGGGGGTGCAGCCGGGACAGAACGGGTCATTTTGACGGGAGGTGGTACCGGTGGCCACGTGAAGCCGGCTCTTGCCATAGCCGAGGCTATCAAACAGAAGGAGCCACATTCCCAATTTCTCTATGTGGGCTTACGAGGAAAAGCCGAATCGGTTATCGTTACCCGTGCCGGCTATCCTATTCGATACGTGTTGGCCAGTGGCTATCCCGGTTCTCGACCGAGTCTGGCCCTGGTGCGTTTTGTTTGTGCCTTATGCGTGGGAATTGTGCAGTCTTTTTATCATATTGCGACCTTTCGACCCGGGACGATTGTGGGCACGGGGGGGTATGTTAGCGCTCCGGTTATATTAGCCAATACGTTGATGCGCGGCCTTGGCATGAGCCGGGCTCAGGTCTTTATCCACGAGCAGAACAGCGTGCCAGGAAAACTCAATCAGTTAATAGGTCGCCGAGCTGACAAAGTGTTGCTCACCTTCCCGGAGACCAAGGGATTTTTTCCAGAAAATGGGGTGGTGGTAGGCTATCCGGTACGGCGTTCGGTCACCAGTATGCTAAGCTCGGACAGAGGCAAGGCCATGCCATTGCCAATACCTGAGGGCAGACGAGTGGTTTTTGCTTTTGGTGGTTCCCAGGGGTCTCGGACCATCAATCGGGCCTTGGTGGACGCGCTGGCCTACCTTCTAGCGCGGCGGGATGACATTTTTGTCATTCACGGTGTGGGGTTGATGAAAACTCCTGAATACCACGCCTGGGAGGATACCTCTGAGCGGTTGCAACGCGAGTACAATGAGCAAGAGCGAGAGCAAATCGATTCCTTCTACTACGCGCAGGACTATTTTCATAACATTGGCGACATCTACGCAGTGAGCGATCTCATAGTATGTCGCGGCGGTGCTGGGAGTCTCAATGAGATCTCGGCAATGGGAAAGCCGGCTCTCATTATTCCCAAGGCCAATTTGCCAGGCAACCACCAGGTAATGAATGCTCGTGCCATGAAACGGGCTGGTGGGGCTGAAGTGATCTTCGAAGATACTGTTAAGGACGGGGGCATGCTGTTGGAGGAGGTTGAAGGTCAGAAGCTGGCAATGAAGATTCTTTCTTTGCTCGATGCCAAGCAGCGGTTGGAAGAGATGGGTAAATGTTCTCGCGCCTTCATGAATCACTATGCTGCAGAGCGTATTGCTGCGGAGATTTACGGCAGCCCACTGCCCCACAGCTCCCTGAATGATATTTCTGCTAAAGATCTGGATCCGCTTTTGAGAGATAATGAGCTGTTGGTGCGGCTCAGAAGTGCTTGGCAAGAGGATCAGAAACAATATGAGCCTCGAAAAGTTATTGTCGATGCTGACGATTTGGATTACTACCGCCATCGAGCTGCATCCTTGTTAACCTCGCCCAGTTGGCCGGAACGCAATCTGGGAGTCAAGCTCATAGGGCTCCTCAAACATGAAGAGAAACTCTCTTCACTACTTTATTTCTTGGCGGATCGGACTGCCGCAAGTCGATTGCAGAAGTTTTTTGGAGGTGATTACCGGCAGGTCGGCTTCATCAGGCGCAACGCTCTGATCTCTTTGCAGATTTTGAATAAGTGGGGGCCAGAGGTGGAGGCCCGGGTTTTCGAGGCCCTGGACGATGGTTACTATGAAGTTCGGACCCAAGCTGCCCGTACCATGGGCCATTGTGCTGAAGAGCTTCTCCAGAGGCAGGCTGTGACCGAAAAACTCCTGTCGCTTATCAATGATAGATCGTTTGAGGTGGTGCGGGAGGTTGTTTTGGCGCTGGGCGCAGTGGGCGGTAATCGAGAGGTGGCAAAGGGCTTACTGGGATTGCAGGAGCACCATTACTGGCAGGTTCGCGAGGCTGCCCTCAGGGCTGTTACCATGCTAGTAGAAAGGGAAGTCGTTACTGACCGAGATTGGCTATTCAAGGAGACTTCACGCTTTATTCTTACAGCCACGGATTTTCGCTCCTATTTTGACATTAAGGAGACGTATCGCAAGCTTCACGCACTTTGCAAAGGAGATGAAGAGGAAAATTAGCAGTGTTTACTTCATGAAATATCCGGGCTAGTAAAGCACTCTGCCCATTGGTCGCGACTGGAAAGTCGCTCCTACAGTGCTCAATAGCTAAGCAGGAACATACAAGGGAAAAAGATGATTTATCACATTGGTCGCTGGATTCAGAGCCAGGCTGATGCATTTGGATTTCTCCGGCTGCTGAATTACTTGAGCTTCCGATCGATCATGGCAGCATTGACCGCAGTGCTGATCGTATTTCTCCTGAGTCCGCGCTTCATCCGGACCATGCACCGGAGGAACTTCCTGGATCGGGTGAGGGAAACCGGCATTGACTCAGCCTTTGACAAGGCTGGTACACCCACCTTGGGTGGGGTGTTGCTGATTGTGGCTATGACAGTTTCCATATTGCTCTGGTGCAATCTGGCCAATCCCTTTTTGCTCCTGAGTCTCGCCGCCCTCCTTTGGTTCGGTGGTATTGGTTTTTGGGATGACTGGCTGAAGAGTTCCCGCGGCAGCGGTGACAAGGGTCTGGGAGAGATAACGAAACTTGTACTGCAGGGATTGTTTGCCTTGGCTTTTATCGTGGTCTATGTGGGACCATTTTCTCCGGTGGAGCCCGGGACTGCCACCCTGCTGTACGTACCTTTCTTGAAGAGACCTTTATTGGATCTGGGGATTTTCTATGGGTTCTTTATCTTTCTCTTTATGTTGCTGGTTGCCAATGCTGTAAACATCACCGACGGTTTGGACGGCTTGGCCATCACTCCGTCAATCTTTGTGGCTGGGGTATTGGCGGTGTTTGCTTATGTCATGGGCAACACGATATATGCGGGCTATCTGCAATATCCTTATCTGCGAGGAGTCGGCGAGTTGACTGTTTTTGTCTCTGCCTTTGTCGGGGCAGGTTTGGGTTTTCTCTGGTATAATGCTTATCCAGCCCAAATATTTATGGGTGATACAGGATCTCTCGCCATTGGTGGGATGCTGGCGGTTCTAAGCGTCCTGCTCAAGCAGGAATTGCTTTTTCCCCTGCTTGGAGGCCTTTTTCTGGTTGAGGCACTGACCTCGCAAGTACAGGATAAAATCGGAGTGCGCTGGCTGGGAAGGAGAATCTTCTACAGGGCTCCTTTACACCACAGTCTGCAGCACCGGGGTTTTGCCGAGACGAAGGTGGTAATCAGGTTGTGGATTGTTGCTGGTCTTCTTGCCTTGTTGTCTTTGGCCACCCTGAAAATTAGATAGCATGGCGTATAGCGGTATAATCCAGTCAGCAGCAGGCAGTCCGCAGCCTGGAACTGGTGCCAAGTCATTTGGCTTCGCCACCATTACGCTTCGCTGTCACTTATAGTCATTAGGTTGTTTTGGGGACTTCATTGTTCAGC
>PPDG01000619.1 GCA_002899795.1 Desulfobacteraceae bacterium
CCGTGAGTATCCCCTGGGCGGCGTCCATACCGCGGATGTCGTCTGGTGAGGTCTCCCAGCGCACCAAAATCACCTTCTCTCCCCGTTCGGCCCACTCAACAGCGTCTTCTGCGTTGAAGACCACCTTTCCCGAAGCAGCACCCGGACCCGCATTGAGGCCCACGGCCAAGAGTTTGCCTGCATCGATAATTTTATCCTTCTCCGCGGGATTGAAGGTGGGCTGGAGAAGCTGGTTGAGCTGATCGGGCTCCACCCGCATGAGAGCCTCCTCTTTCGAGATGAGGCCCTCCTCCACCATTTCCACCGCAATTCTCACCGAAGCGACTCCGGTACGTTTCCCGGAGCGGGTCTGGAGCATCCAGAGCTTTCCCTTCTGGATGGTGAACTCGATGTCCTGCATTTCCCGGTAGTGGGTGTCGAGTTGTCTTCTTATCCCGTCCAACTCCGCGTAAATGTTAGGCATCTCCTCTTCCAGGGACAAATCGTCGCGGTCGCCCTTCTGGAGCTTGTTGAGGGGCTGGGGGGTCCTGGTACCTGCCACCACGTCCTCGCCCTGGGCGTTCATTAAATACTCGCCGTAGAAGGTATTGTCACCGGTGGCCGGATTGCGGGTGAAGGCCACACCGGTGCCTGAATCCTCTCCTAAGTTTCCAAATACCATGGCCTGAACATTTACCGCGGTGCCCATGTCATCGGGTATGTTGTTCAGCTCCCGGTAAGCAACGGCTCTGGGGATGTCCCAGGAGTAAAACACCGCACCGATACCCCCCCAGAGTTGCTCCCTGGGGTCCTGGGGAAATTCCACACCCAGCCTGCTCTTGATGGCCTCCTTAAAGCGTACGGTCAGCTCTTTGAGGTCGTCAGCTGACAGCTCCAGGTCCAATACCACCCCGGCCTCTTTCTTGAGATCTTCCAGGATCTCCTCAAAGGGATCGATGTCGTCCCTGGATTCCGGCTTGAGGCCCATGACCACGTCCCCGTACATGTTAATTAACCGCCGGTAGCTGTCATAGACAAAACGCGGGTTCCCCGACTGCTCGATCAGGCCGGCTACGGTCTCGTCGTTTAGGCCTAGGTTGAGGACGGTGTCCATCATCCCCGGCATGCTGATGGCCGCGCCGGAACGCACGCTCATCAGCAGTGGATTCTTGGGATCGCCGAACTTTAACCCCAGCACACTCTCCATCCTGGCCACGGCCTCATCCACCTCTGCTTGAATCTCCGCCGGGTATTTTTGGGGATCTTTGTAGAAAGCACATACATCGGTGCTGATGGTGAAACCGGGGGGAACCGGAATTCCCATGTTGGTCATCTCGGCCAGGTTTGCACCCTTACCCCCAAGAAGAGCCTTCATCTCTTTGGTGCCGTCAGCCTTACCCTCTCCGAAAAAGTAGACATACTTTGCCATAGTTTCTCTCCCTTGCTGTAGGAAAGACCTTGAGTGTGCCTGATGGAAAAATTACGAAACAGTCCAGAGCCTGTCATGGAAGGAGGGTGGACACGGGGTGGTCCGTCCGACCGGCCCTAACGTATTGATCCATCCAGGCTATTCAGAGTAATAGAAGGTGATATGATTGGAGTCGTCGACATGTAGTTGCAGGTCTGACTCCCAAGTGACGAAGGTACTATGCCACAATGGCTATACACTGTCAATCACTGTCACGCTTCCCAGGAACTAGCCCGGCGGTCGCTTGCCAGTTACAAAAAAAGAGGCTACACTGACTTTGATTGTTGACCCGTAATTTTACTAACCACGCAAGTATGAAGCCTGCCTCTATGGACAAGATCCATTATTTTGCTGAACCCTCACTCCATGAACCGGCATTGGTGGCCGGTTTTGGCGGTTGGGGGAATGCCGGCGAGGTGGCCACCAGCACCATTGCCTACATTGTGGAACGGTTGCAGGCAGAGAAGTTGGCTACCTTTCGCTCTGACGATTTTTATCTTTTCTCCGCCAATCGTCCTCTCGTGACCATTCACAACGGACATTTGAAAAGTTTGGACCTACCACGAAGCCGATTTTACTATTCGACAAGACCCCAAGGTTCAGATCTGATTTTATTTTACGGTCCCGAGCCACAATTGCGCTGGAACCAATACGTCAAGGCTTTTATGGAACTCTGCCAGCGTTATCAGGTTAAAGCTTTCATAACCCTAGGTGGGCTTCATGACGAAGTGCTTCATAATGAAGAGAAAATCTCAGCTGTTGGCGCTTCCCTGGATGATGTCCAGAAACTTCGCGAACTCGATGAACCTGTAGGGCTCATAGATTATATCGGTCCGAGTGCCATACACTCCTTATTCCTTGCCAAGGCACAGAAATTCAACATGCAGTCCATTAGCATCTGGGCTCATGCTGCCTCTTACCTGCAGGGTACTAACTACAAACTCTGCGCTGCCCTGATAAGAAGGCTGAATCAGCTCCTCCACTTGGAGATAGATTTCACCGAACTTGAACTTTCCTGGCGGTTGTTAGAAGAGCAGATTGAAGATCTCATCGCCGAAAATGACCAGTTGAGGCTCCATGTGGATGATCTCAAAACGCGCGATGAACGTGGCAGTTTCGCCTCACCGCCCTCCTCCCCTGCCAAAGTGATCCGACTAGATGAATTCATTAAGCAAAGCGACCCAGAAGAGTAAAAGATTTTAGATTGCAGATTGTAGATTTGAGAGACTTGATGCTCTGATACTAGATACTGGATGCTCGATAACGATTTACCGTTTACTGCTGACACCTGAAACCCGACACCTGAAACCTTTAATTCCGCAATCTGAAATCCAAAATCCAAAATCTCTTCATAACCCCTTGATTCAATGGGTATTCTTGTGATATAAGCGAGCTACCCTTTACCGGCATAACCATTACTCAGAGTAAGAAAATGAGACTATGATCCCACGATATACCCGTCCAGTGATGGGCCGCATCTGGGAGCAGGAAAATCGCTATCGCCAATGGCTGAAGGTGGAATTGGCTGTAGTGGAATCCATGGCCCAGTTAGGACAAATACCCACCCAAGCAGCCCGAGAGATCGCAGACAAGGCAGACTTCGATGTAGAGCGCATCGACGAAATTGAACGTGAAGTACGCCACGACGTTATCGCCTTCCTTACCTCTGTGGCTGAGCACGTGGGAGATTCCGCCCGCTATATCCACTTGGGACTGACCTCTTCTGACATTTTGGACACCAGTCTCGCCCTGCTACTCAGAGAGGCAGCAGATATCCTGTTAGATGATATCCAAGTCCTGCTTGAAGTCCTCAAACGACGTGCATTCGAGCATCGGGATACGGTCATGATAGGTCGTTCCCATGGGATACACGCTGAACCGGTTACCTTCGGGCTAAAATTGGCGCTCTGGTACGCGGAGATGGATCGCAACAGACAACGACTCCGCCATGCCCAAGAAACCATCAGTGTCGGCAAGATTTCCGGGTCAGTTGGCACCTATGCGAATGTGGATCCTGAAGTAGAAAAATTAGCTTGCGGCCAGTTGGCCTTGAAGCCAGCACCAATTTCCACCCAGATCATCCAACGTGATCGTCATGCCGAATATTTTTCCACCTTGGCTATCGTTGCCAGCAGCATAGAGAAAATTGCCATCGAAATCCGTCATCTCCAGCGCACAGAGGTCCTTGAGGCGGAAGAGTACTTTGCCAAGGGACAAAAGGGCTCTTCGTCCATGCCACACAAACGCAACCCGATTGGAAGTGAAAACCTGAGTGGTCTGGCCAGGTTAGTCCGCTCTAATGCAATGGCGGCCATGGAGAACATCCCTCTCTGGCACGAGCGCGACATCAGCCATTCCTCGGTGGAGCGGGTCATTGCTCCTGACAGCACCATCCTGCTGGATTATATGCTTCATCGTCTCACCAACCTGCTGGACAGATTAGTGGTTTACGAAGACAGGATGAAAGCTAATCTGGAGAGCACTGGTGGCCTCTTCTTCTCGCAGCTTGTCTTGCTGGCCCTGACCGAGGGTGGTCTAGACCGTGATGAAGCGTATCGCCTCATACAACGCAATGCCATGGCCGTGTGGAATGAAGGTGGCAGTTTCAAAGATCGACTCGCTGCCGATCCAGAGATTATGGAGCATTTTTCTAAGGGTGAACTAGAGAAGCTTTTTGACCTTAATTACTTTCTGAAACACGTCGATACCATTTTCTCTCAGGTTTTTGGAGAAGAATAGGATCTTGTGAATCAGTAGCAATGAGGCGCACAAGACCATGCGAAAAGGAATTACAGCGAGCTTCGCAAAGCTCATCTGGCTGACTTTAGTGCTCCTCCTCACTGGCATCCCTGCTGGTGGTATTGCCTCTAAACTGCCAGCCAATCTTATTATCTCTCCCAAGGCCAGTCCGCACCACGTAATTCTGGTGGAAAAGAGTTCCCAACGGATCTTCATTTATCACTTTGATGGAGACTACCGACTTGTGGCCACCTATGGGTGTGCCACCGGTGAAAATCCTGGCGATAAACAGATTAGCGGCGACAGCAAAACCCCGGAAGGCATATATTTCTTTACTAAGGCCGTTGGCGAGAAATACCTTACTTCAACCTACGGCGCCAGGGCCTTCCCCATGAGCTATCCTAATCTCCTGGATAGACGGAGAAGCAAGGGGGGCAATAACATCTGGGTGCATGGTACCAATGAAGAACTGCAGGAGCGTAGCACCAACGGCTGCATTGTTCTGGTCAATGGAGACGTTGTTCAACTGGATTCATACATCAAGCTCTGGAATACTCCTATTATCTTTGAGCAGGAACTGAAGTATGAGGACCGCAGTACTCTACTCCACCAAGGTCAATTGCTCTTGGAAACAGTCAATGACTGGAGTCAGGCCTGGTCTCAAAAGGATTTGGATCGCTATCTTTCCTACTACGCCTCTGACTTTCGCTGGAAGAATCTGGACCTGCAGGGATGGAGGCAAAAGAAGGCCTGGCTTAACCAACGTTACAAAAAAATCTCTGTTCAGCTCAGCGACGTTCGGTTATTTCGCCAGGGAGACGTGGTTCTAGCTACTGCTGACATGACCTACCGCTCTGACCGGTTCGCATCCCGCGGTTTCAAACATCTGTATCTGGTTCAAAATTCTGTGGACTGGCGCATCTTGGCTGAGGAGTGGCACAGATCTGGCCGTGCAGCGCCCCCGCCATTGCGGCTGGCTGCAAAACCCCCTGAAGATGGAGATGCTACAGAAGAATCTGTGCTTCTTTTCGTTGAACAATGGCGTGAGGCCTGGGAGCAAGGAGATCTTTCCTCATATCTGGCCTGCTATCACCCTCAATTCAAAGGACTAGGTATGGGATTGACGGGCTGGAAACAATATAAGAGGCAGGTCTTTAGTCGCACTTCGGAAAGGGTCATTGAGCTCAATGATGTCAAGGCAGAGGTGAATGACTCCACAGCAGTCGTAATCTCGAAGCAAGTATACCGCTCAGACACACATCAGGACTCTGGCCTAAAAACCCTCCGTCTTCGCTGGCATCGAGGCCGCTGGACTATCCATAGAGAAACCTGGAAACCATTTGCTAACCAAGGGTGAGTCCCCCAAGCCCTTAAACTACTCCTGAACTAAGCAGTGGACACTGGGTGCTAAGCACCAGACAATTGGAAAAATGTTGTCGGTTATAAGTTATAGGTTATACGTTAAAGGATTTCATGACCCGTACATAACTATTTTCCATCCGGAAACCTAGCTTTCGCGTGTCATTCTGAGGAGCAAAAGCGACGAAGAATCTCTTATTTCCTTGGTTCGGAGAAGATTCTTCGCTTCGCTCAGAATGACAATACGCCATTTCCGGATGGGCACTAACTAGAATGCAAACTACTTAATGCTCTTCGTAGTATGTCTCTTAGAGTGGTTTTCTCGCCCGTCTCGGCGAGACGCTAGGCGCTCTGCGTATTTTGGGACCCTATGACCAAAAGCCTTCCAGAACAGCGATATAAACCAGAATTGGTCGCACCTGCCGGCAATATAGAGAGCTTTTTCACCGCCCTGGAGCATGGAGCTGACGCCATTTATGTGGGTCATCGCCATCACAGCGCTAGAGCCCTCGCAGCCAATTTCACCCTGGAGGAGATAGCCCGACTGAGGGAATACGCTCATGGGCATGGGGTGAAACTCTATGTGGCCCTGAACGCCATAGTACGTGAAGATGAGCTGGCAGGTCTGATCGGTGTCCTTTCTGGTCTCGCCCAGATTCAGCCGGATGGGCTTATCATCCAGGATGGAGCAGTTGCCCGTCTCTGTCGCCTCTACTTCCCTAACCTTACCATACATGCAAGCACCTTGATGACCGTGCACAACCGTGCCGGGGTTGAGCAACTGCAAACCATGGGTTTTCAACGGGTCGTTTTGGCCCGAGAGTTAACCATTGATGAACTTGACCACATTGCTGCCAGTACCAGTCTGGAGCTAGAAATTTTTGTCCACGGTGCTTTGTGTTTCTCCTATTCAGGGCTGTGCCTAGCCAGTTCCTTTTATGGTGGGCACAGCAGCTTGCGGGGTAGATGTGCACAGCCGTGCAGACGTTTGTATCGTTCAGGCCGACAACAAGGATACCTTTTCTCCGCCAACGACCTCTCTGCCATCGAACTGATCCCCAGATTACGCAAACTCAGACTTGCCGCCTTCAAGATCGAGGGCCGGATGAAGCCGGCATCTTACGTTGCACCGGTGGTAACCGCCTATCGTCTTGTTTTGGATGCTGCACCTGGCAATGAGACCGAGGCCATTGTTAAAGCCCGACAAATCCTCCAGGAGGCTTACGGTCGGAAACCCACCCGGGGCTTTTTGGTGGCCGACCAGCACAAGGAGATTTTAACGCCCCATCGTAGTGGTGCTAGTGGTAAGCTGGCTGCCAATGTCGACTGGGTGCGAGGAAACCGCATGGCGTTGCGGTTACGCTCCCCACTTACAGAGGGTGACCGAGTCCGACTGGACTCTGATGAAGAGATGAAGAAAGCAGCCTTTACCATCAAGAACATGGTCTTAAAAGGTCAGAGACTGACCGAGGCGGACACCGGAGCAGTTGTCACTGTTGCACGAATTGCTGGTGCTCGCCGTGGCGATCGTCTCTTCAAAACCAGATCTAAACTGGGCAAGAGATTGTCAGCGGCCAAGCTTCGTACCATTCTCAGAAAGCAAACTGCAACACCTGCGCAGCTTGGTGCTTCCCCTAGCTTGGCGAGAGAAATTCTGGACAAGCCAAAAAGCAAACAAGGGAAAGACCAGCAAATTGTTATTTACCTTCGGATCTCTCAACTAAATCTTCTCAATGTCTCTTTACACTCGGGGGCCCACTGGATTTTACTCCAGGCCACTCAGGCCAATCTCCTCTCTCTGTCGCAACGAAAATTGCCACCAAAAAACAGAGACCGGTTTTTCTGGGTCTTGCCGGCAATCATCCATGAGAAGGACTTGGACTTTTATCATGACCAGGTGGGCCGATTTCAGCAAATGGGATATAGCCGCTGGGTTGTGGCAAACTGGGGACACCTAAGTCTTTTTAGCAGGCCTCCTGAATTGCTCATGGCCGACTACACCTTCAATGTGCTTAACTCACAAGCTTGCTCCCTGTTGAAGGAGATGGGCTGCCAACGTTTGATTCTTTCTCTGGAAAACGACCGGGACAATCTTCGCAAACTGGTAACGGCTGTGCAGGGATTGACCCCTCTGCTAACTGTTTATGGCTGGCCACCTCTTTTCACTAGCCGACTGAGGATACGAGGTCGTGAAGGATACGCCATTCGGCCCTCGGGTCGAGAGCGACTTCAGCATAGATGGAAGGCAGGACTTACCCCGGTCCGCTCTGATCGTCCCCTCTGTCTTTTGAACCATGTCCCAGAGCTTCGCAAACTGGGTGTGCGGGATTTTGTGGTGGATGTACGAGGACAACCACTGCAACCTCAAGAAATCCACACTGTCATGAAGGAGGTAGAGCGTCAGCACTGCCCCCAGTCGCATAGCACGTTCAATTACTTGGGGAAGTTGCTCTGACCTAAGAACGGGGCGCACAGAACTCAGCTCTCATCGAGCCTCGCGTCAGTTGCCTTCGGCGTCATTAGGTCAGTACGCTTCGCTGTCATTTGTTGTAATAGGTAGAGGAAAGCAGACAGATGGCAGCAGGCAGCAAAAGTTTATTAGGGAATTAGAAAATGAGTTAAAGAGGTCAGTTGTGCTCAGATTACCATTTACCTTTTATTAATAACCTCATCAACTAATTAACGATTTGACGAATTCTCTAATCGACCAATGACTACTGACTACTAGATGTGCAAA
>PPDG01000067.1 GCA_002899795.1 Desulfobacteraceae bacterium
ATAATACGATAACAGTGCAACTACCCCATCAACCCCAAATCCCCACCTCAAATAAATCTTGCAAAATCTACATCGAGAAAGTCAAGCAGTAAACATTAGAGGTATAGGTGGGGTAGAGGGGTGGGTCATTGCGAAAGTAAAGATTACATCCCTTAATTCACACTTTCGCTGGGATTGAACCTGGCACAAGATGTTGAGAGTTGTCAAGGAAGCGGTAGTAAAGACAAAAGGAAAGCCCCCACTGACCAGTGATGGCCTATGGGGGCAAAGCCTTAGGGAGTAGAGTGATGCAGTGAAAAAAATCCCCTACTCTTTTAACACCTTATCATAAATGAATGGATTGCCAAATAAAAAAGAAAACGACCCCAGCGAGGGACGCACTCCCCACTAGGGTCAGGGGCACAACACGGTGAGGCACCCATTGGTCACTTGAATTTGGACAGAGCTGACTGGAAGGCATTCTTTATAGAGTCATAAGCTTGCACGGACCCGGATTTGAGGTCCTCCCAAGCCTCTTCGCCAGCATGCTTCACCTCTTCTAATCTTTCTTGAGCCGCTTTCTTTTTATCACGCAGATCTTGAATGTGCTTGTTGTACTCTGCTCTGACATCTGCTTCTGCCTTCTGCGCCTTGGCTTCAAGCTTATCAATGTCATCATCCCATTGCTTGAGTTTCGCAGTCAGCTTATCGATAAAAATTTTTCTGTCCATGTTTTAACCTCCTATGTATGTTGTTAGAGAGGTTGTGTCCCGCAGAAACTTTTCATTGTCGTTTTAATCTGTTGACGTGGTCCGACCACCGATCCACGGTCGGAGCAGCCGATTCATAAATAATCCGGGCTAGACCTCTTCGCTGGAAATACAATTCAGGTTCGCCGCTTGGCCATTGGGCTGCGAAAGGTCATCGAGCCATACCCGGAAGAGTTTGAATCCTAGGGATAAGATGACGGCCCCAACAAATAGACCAATAAATCCCATTGAAAAAAAACCTCCGATGGCACCAAGAAAAACGACGAGCATGGGCACCGGAGCACCGCGTCCCAGGAGTATGGGCTTCAAAAAATTATCCAATAAAGAAACCAGAATAAGCCAGACCGTCAACAATCCAGCAGTAAGAGTGCTTGCGGTATAAAACATGTAGATGATGACCGGAATGACAACCGGAAAAATCCCGATTTGAATAATGGCCAACATCAGACAGAAAAAAGCCCAAAGACCAGCTCCCGGCACCCCTGCTACCACAAACCCAGTACCTGCCAACAGTGACTGAATAATGGCCACACCCAGAATCCCTTTGACCACATTGCGCACAGTTTTCGCCGAAATATCAGCAAAGTCAGCGCCACGCTCTCCAGCCAGACGCACGAACAGGTCTGTTGCCATGTTTCCACTTCCCCTTGCATTGGCCATGAAAATTCCAGCGATGACAATCGAAAGGGCAAATTGAAGCAATCCCAGAGCGGTGCCCATCGCCGACTTCAGCAGCCTCAAGCTCATTGCTTCGAGCTGAGGTTTAAACCGGGTCAGCGTTGCTTTAAGGTGTTCCGAAGCCTCATACCATTCGCTCTTCAATGACTCGCCGATGAAAGGCCACTTATCGATACCATCTGGCGGAGGCGGCATTTTCATTTCGCCGCTCTGTATCCTGTGGTTGATATATTTCACCCCATCGACAAGCGAGCCTACCATCCGGACGCTGGGGAGGATGATACCAAGGAGCATAACTACAGTAATTATGGCAGCCGCCAACTTGTCACGGCCGCCCAGTACCCCTCTGAGTCTTCTGCAGGCGGGGTAGAATGCAATAGCAAGGATGGCTCCCCAGATCACTAGAGAGATAAAGGGCCTTAATATCTGGAAACACAATACTACCAAAAGGGCTATAACGCCGATTCGAATCGCTATATCTATTGCTGGTCCTGTGTATTTTTTTTCTTGGGCAATTTTGTCTGGGTCGGTCATAAGGATTCCCCTGTGATGGAGGTATATTTATGGGTGGGCCCTTTAAGAAATTTTTTCTTTTGCAATCAATGGCCAGTCATTCTATTTCTTTTTCGGTTTTTCCTCAGTAAGACTCTTGTCCTTTAGTTGAACAAGCTAGTGGTGCTTGGTTGCTCTCACTAACTTGCTTTGCGATAAGCGGTAGACAATGTCGGTGGTCTTGGAGAGAAAGTCGCTGTTATGGGAGGCAATAAGGTAGGTTAAATCGGAACTTCTCAGTATTTCAATGAGCCGCTCCACCGTGTCTTCGTCAAGCCCTGTGCTGGGCTCGTCCAGAATGAGTACCTCGGGTTTCATGGCTAAAACAGTTGCGAGGGAAATCAGTCTTTTTTCTCCCCCCGACAACTTGTAGGTCAGGCGGTCCTCAAATCCTTCCAGTCCCAAACGTTCCAGGACTTCCCGAGTGATCGCCAAAGCCTCCTCTTGACTCTTGCCAAGATTCAGCGGGCCGAAAGCCACGTCTTCCGCTACGGTGGGGCAGAAAAGCTGGTCGTCAGAATCCTGAAACAGCAGCCCGATTTTCTCCCTCACCTCTCTGAAGTCTTTCTCCTTTTGGCGCTCCTCGCCGAACACTTCTATTGCTCCCGCAGTGGGGCGGAGCAGACCCATCAGCAGGTGAAAGAGGGTGGTCTTTCCACTGCCGTTGGCGCCAATTAGACCCACCCGTTCACCACGACTGATCTGTAAATTGAGATCATCCAGCACCGGCCGATGCGACTGGTTGTCATGGTAAGCGAAGGAAATCCCTTTGAACCTTATGATTACTTCAGAATTATCCATTGCAATGATGCCATGCCACTTACAAGAAGCATCATGATCACCAACATGATCATGTCCACTCTCTGCAATTCAAAGTGGCTAAGGAGATAGTATTTTCCATGAAATCCGCGGCAGAGCATGGCCTTACGGATGCGGTCGGCTCGATCGAAGCTTTTGATGAGCAACATGCCAAGCAGGTAAGCGAAACTTTTATACGTGTGCACATTCGTGCCAGGTTTGAAGGCTCGAATCCTCATGGCGTCACGCAACCGATCATATTCCAAATGAAGCACTTGGAGGTACCTGACCGTGAAGAATAGCAGATGAATCAGTTTGTCTGGAACATAGAGGTGGCTCAAAGCATGACCTAAGGTAACGACCGGTGAGGTGGCCAGGAGTGCAATCAGGGCGAGAACGATGGTGTTAGATTTGACAGTAATGAGCAGGGCGTAGATAATCCCTTCCCGGGTAGCATCCAGAGGACCGATGCTGAAGAGCTTTTCCCCCCCATAGGTAAAGGGCAGAAAGAGCCAGAGGAAAACAATAAAAGCGTTTACTACCAGAAGCCGCAAAAAAACCTCTCTCAAGGAAAGGCGGGCTAGAAACAAAAGGGTAAGGGCAAGGCAAACAGCCGTTGCCAGGCAACCGTACCTGTCCGCCACTGCCACCACCACTGAGAACAGGATGGCGACTACGATCTTGACTCGAGGGTCAAGACGGTGGAGAAGAGAGTCGCCAGTGGCGAAATTATCGATATGCACGATTATTCCATTTCTAGTTTTCTAAACGACCACATCTGTTTCGGAGCTCGAGCTCTAAACAGCGGCTATGGCGTAAGGCACAGGGCTCAAGGCGCAAGGCTAACAAAGCATGGGGCATGGAGCATGGAGCATAGAGTAAATACAAGATTCCTCACTCTATGCCTACTTGCTCCTCTTCCTACTCTTGAAATACATGATCAATCCAAAAAGGCCGAAAATATATCCTATGCCGCCCACGATTTGCGAGATAGTAGGGCCCTCTTTTCGGGTGTCGCGGATTTGCTTGATCACCGGGGCAAGCTTCCGGTCCAGAGCTTTGTCGATCATTTCTTCCAGCTGGCTCAGGTCAGCGGGATGTGCGGATGAGTCCTTTGCACTTTCTGCGAACGACTGTGCCGGACTGGATGGCGATGATTCCACGTCTTTAAAATCGCTTGCTGGAACAATGAAATCGTTCTTGTGTCCCATGCTGGAGGTTAGGACTATCTTTAAATCGGTCCGTTCCGGGACCTTAAAAGAGAACTCACCCTTTTTGTTTGTTCTGCCTTCCAAGAGTTTGGTGCCAGCAGGATTGAATACCTCCACCAATGAGTCTTGTGACTTTTTCCCGCCGGGGAAATAGCCTTCCACAAAAACCGTGTCCCCCTCAACCCAGGCGAAAACGTTAACCTTATGGGCCCAGACTTGAGACACCATTGGCAAAGCCATGACTATGCCGAGAGCAAATACGGTGAGGGTAGCTCCCCAGTTTCGACGGGGCTTACTATCCAGCAGCATGAGTTGCTCCAAGGAGCTCGGGTTTGACCTTCATGAGAAAAGCCAGGCAAAAAGCGACTACTACTCCCTCGAGAACCATCACAGGAAGATGTGCCAGCACAAGAACCTTAGCTGCCTGGAGAAACGACTCGCCGGTGAATATCAGACAGAGCGCCAACAATAGAGAACTAAGCAAGATCGCAAAGAAGCCGCAGGCAAAAGCTAAGGCCATAGCCACACCTGAGTGTTTGTGTCCGATACCCCGGCCAAAGAGGTAGTAGCAG
The DNA here is from genome assembly GCA_002899795.1 of Desulfobacteraceae bacterium. GTDB lineage: Bacteria > Desulfobacterota > Syntrophobacteria > BM002 > BM002 > BM002. The sequence goes on from PPDG01000067.1 coordinate 4,561, forward strand.
AGGATAGCGGGCATGGCCATGATAAAGGTGTTGACGCCCAGAGTGGTCAAACCCCCAAACTGGAAGAGCAACCCCTGGAGAGCAACCCCAACGAGAATAGCCGGAAACGCTGCCCAACCGAGAATGAGTCCCAACAAGCCGTTTAATACCAGATGCACAGCGGAAGGTCCGACCGGCACCCGGATGAGGGAGGCCACAAAAAAAGCCGAGGTCAATACCGCCACCTGGGGAATTTTCTCATAATCCATCTTCTTTAGCCCCACCGCTACACCGGCTACGGTGAGGGCCGCTCCAGTAACAAGCACAGGTGCAGATAGTACTCCTTCAGATATATGCATCGTTCGATCCTTTATCTGTACTGCTAAGAAAACATGACAAGCGTCGCCTTTTTCAAGGCGAAGATTTAGAATATCTTTTTGGCCCAACCAATAAAGGCCACCCAGCTTATCCTCTGCCACTCTCCTGAGTACAGGTAAGCCTTCGTGGCCTAACAGCAATAGTATGTTTGTATTCTATGGTAGTGGAGTGGGCTTCAACCCACGGTTACAAAATTATTACCATCTTCACTGATATAGTCAAGGGGATTTGAGATTGCGGATTTAAAAAAAACAGGCAGGAGGCAGCCCCGGGACAGGTAGAGTATAGGGAAGAGCATGAGTCATATGCCTGCGGCGTCATTAGGTCACTACGCTTCGCTGTCATTTGTTGTAATAGGTAGAAGACGGAATTGGGGATTTAGGAATTCTGGATGCTTGTCGGGGGACCACTCTTTGGCAGGCAGAGACGCCTGCCCTACTGTATTCTGACTCCTTACTCCTAGATTCTCACTCTATGCCCTATGCTCTATGCCTTCTTCAATCTTCATTGTGTTCGTGTCTATGCTCAGGGTCAGGCCAGTGTGGATGAGTATGGGTCATTGCTTTGTGTTCGTGCCTGTGGCTGTGGTAGGTGGCGCGCGGCGCTCCCGGGAACAAGTGATCGTGATGGCCATCGTCATGCCTATGCCAGTGCTCATGCACGGTAGCTTCATGTCGATGCGTATGCAAGTGTTGTTCAAAGAAGAGAAACACCAAGGAGATTATAATAACCAAAGTGGCGATAATTTGAGCCATTGAAATGGGTTCTCTGAGAAAAGTTGCGGCCAAGATGACCCCAAAGAAGGGCGCACTGGAGAAGATGATCTGGCTTCGAGTGGCACCAAGTTTTTGGGCTGAGGTGATGTAGAGTAAAAGGCTTATGCCATAGGAGAAAACACCAACGAAAAGAGCCGCGGCAGTCAAAGAGACTGTGGCAGTGTACACATCCAATTGTAAGCCGATAACCAGGTTGATAATACCTGCAACCAACCCCTTCCAAAAGGTGGTCTGTGCAGGGGTGATACCAGTGATCAGAGCGGTAAAGTGGTTATCCAACCCCCAGCAAAAACAGGCCAAGGTAACCATGAGACCTGCTTGCACGCCGGCGTAGCCCTCGGATATGGACAAGATAGTTGCTGCTGCCAGTGTTCCCACGGTGGCCACCCAGGCGTGGGTGCTCAGCTTATCGCGAAAAACAAGATATCCGAAAAGAACGGTGGCAATGAGTTCCAGATTGAGCCAAAGGGACACCGAAGCAGATGACGCGAGTTTGAGGCCGAAGAGTAAAAGAACCGGTCCGACGACGCCACCCAAACTAATGGCCCCCAGGAGGCGAAGAGCCGTCTTGCGATCCAATTTCCACGGCCAAGAAAACTTCCTCTCCTTGACTATCAGCGGGATAACCCCGAGGGCTGCGCCCAAGTAGAGCAGCCCGGCCAGCTGAAAAGTGGGCAGTGTCTGCAATAATTTCTTACTTGCTGGTGTTGCCGCCCCAAACAAGAGCGCAGCTAGAAAAGCCATGGCTAGTGGAAATTTCGGCATACTAAGTCTTTCCTGTCCTTCATGGTATTACTTCGATAATAATAAAGCAGGTTAGTCCATTGACCAAGAAAATCTTGTGGCGCTCTGCGTATAGGGCAACAGGCAAAGATAAATCCCCCTTTATCCCCCTTTACGAAAGGGGGAGATTTTGAATCGATTCCTGATATTTCCCCCCTTTGAAAAAGGGGGGTTAGGGGAGATTTTGAAGCTGGCATGGCCAGAACTTTAGCTTCCTTTCGTTCTCTGCGGGGCGCCACGTTCAGATCGTCTTTAGGATAAGAGCCACCCTGGTGTCGGGGTAGGTCCCTTACTCTGTTCTTCTTATGCATTTGTGTATCTAAATTCTGTGGGTTATAAGGATTGGGGAGGTGAAACAAGGATGTACCGCATTCCGTTCAGCAAGACATATCTAGACTTTGAGCTGCCGGCAAATATGCGTGGCACCTACTCAGCCTCCCGCCCGGTGGAGCCGCTGGCCGACGTAGAGAAAGCCATTGACAAAGCCCTGGCTGATCCCATCAACTCCCCACCTTTGCGTGAACTGGCTAAACAGGGCGATACCGTCTGTATTGTCTTCACTGATATTACCCGGAACACTCCGGAGCATCTTCTGGTTCCCGCTATCCTGGCCGAGTTGAACGCTGCTGGTGTGCGCGATGAGGACATTACCCTGCTCTGCGGTACTGGCCTGCACCGGCCAAGCACGCCGCAGGAAAAGGTCATCAAGCTCGGGCAGTCGATTGTTGACCGCTACCGGGTGCTGGACCATGAACCGTTCAACCTGGCCGGACTTGAGGACCTGGGCATCACCGAAAGTGGAATTCCCCTTTCAGTAAATAAGGTTGCCTACCAAGCGGATCTGCTGATTGCCACCGGGATTGTTGAGCCCCACCAGTACGCCGGTTATTCAGGAGGTCCCAAGACTGTCGCCATAGGTGCGGCCGGGGAACCAATGATCGCTCACACCCACGGTCCCCAGATGGTTGATCACCCAGGGACGCGGCTGGGCAAGATCGAGGGAAACATCTTTCACCAGGCGGTTACCGAAGCGGCCCGGCGCGCGGGCCTGGACTTTATCCTTAACGTGGTCCAGGACGACCATAAACGACCAGTGGCCATCTTTGCCGGTAGGCCAGAAGATACGTTCGAGGAGATAGTCAAGGCTGCCAAAGGGCTGTATGAAGTCCCCGTCCAACAAGAATATGATGTGGTGGTAGCTGGGGTTGGCTTCCCCAAAGATATGAACCTCTATCAGGCGAGCCGGGCTGCCAGTCAACTCTTTTTTGCCCCCGCCTCAGTAGTAAAAGATGGCTCCGTTTTTATCATCCCCGCTCCTACTCCGGAAGGGGCGGGCCAGGGGGAGGGTGAGCGACGTTTTTTGGAAACCATGAGAAGCGGTAACGATATGCCTTCTCTGCTGGCTGAACTGCGGCGCACCGGCTACCCACCCGGGGCCCAACGGGCCTTTGTTATGGCCAAAGTTTTGGAAAAGAACCATGTCATCATTGTTGGAACCGTGACACCTGAGGTGGTTCGCCAGCTCCACATGATTCCGGCTGCCGACATGGATGAAGCCTTTCGGATCGCGGTCTCAAAGATTGGCCGGGACGATTTGGAAGTTCTGATCGTCCAGCGAGCCCTTTTGACACTACTGGTTGGAAGGACAGGCTAAAAGCTCAGCACGGCCGCTTCTCTCGCTTTAATTCCGCCATACGATTGGCTTCTATTG